>JAYSQJ010000179.1:0-13766 GCA_043721635.1 Acidimicrobiales bacterium
GCGGCTGCGCGGTCCATGCCGAGTCGCACCCGCAGCGCCTCGTCGATCTGTTTACCGATGCGCATGACCGGGTTGAGCGAGGTCATCGGGTCCTGGAAGACCATCGCGACCTCGGTACCCCAGATCTCTCGCTTCGCCTTCTCACTGGCGCCCACGACCTCGAAGCCGTTGATGGTGGCCGAGCCGGTGACCGTGACGTTGGTACGAGGCTGCAAACCCATGATCGTTCGCGAGAGTACGGTCTTGCCCGAACCGGACTCCCCGACGATGCCGAGTGTCTCGTTCTGCTCGAGGTCGAACGAGACCCCGTCGACCGCAGGTAGCGGACCCCTGGCCGTGGCGAAGGTCGTCGACAGGTCCCGGACGATGAGGAGCTTCTCGCTCACAGCTTCACCTCGGTCACGTCGAAGTGGGTGCGCAGGCGGTCGCCGATGAAGTTGAGGCAGAGCAGGAAGAGGCACAGGGCCGCCGACGGGAAGATGACGAGGTACGGGTTCTGCGCCAGCACGGTGCGCGCCTCGTTGATCATGTTGCCCCACGACGGCGTCGGCGGGTTGACCGAGAGGCCGAGGAACGCGAGGGCGCCCTCGAGGGTGATGACGGTCGCGATGCCGATGAGCAGGAACGAGACCCCGATGGGCGCAATGTTGGGCAGCAGCTCCTTGACGAGGATCCGCCCGTCGGTGGCACCCTGAACCTTCGCCGCGATGATGTAGTCCTTGGTCGCGACGCTGAGGGTGGCCGTTCGGATGACGCGGTAGACCAGCGGGACCGAGGCGAGTCCGATGACGATGATGATCTTGACGAGGGAACGAGGCGTCCAGAAGGACAGCACCGCAATGGTCGCGATGATGGCGGGGAAGGCGAGCAGGACGTACATGATCGTCGTGATGAACGTGTCGAAGCGGCCCCGTCGGTAGGCCGCCAGCATGCCGAGCGGCGCGCCGATTCCGAAGCCGATGATCATGGCGCCGACCCCGACCGCGATCGAGACGCGCGAGCCGAAGACCACCCGAGAGAAAATGTCGCGTCCCAGGTCGTCAGTGCCGAAGAGGTGGTGCAGCCCAGGTCCGACGTTGATGTTGTTGAAGTCCTCGAAATAGGGGTTCTTCAAGGGCAGCACGTTGGCGAGGATCGCGGCCACCAGATTGAGCGTTATCCAGCCGACGCAGACCCAGAACAGCACTCCGAGCGGCTCGGTCCTCTCGGGCTTCTCGACCAGGGTCGCCTCCTCGGCGAGGAACATCCCGAGGGCCATGTCGCCGACGAGGGGGTCCGAGGCCAATTGTTCCATGCGGTCGTCACTCACGGCTGATCCTCGGATCCACGATATTGATGATGAAGTCGAAGATGAAGTTAATCACGACGACGCCAACCGATACGGTCAGCACGATGCCCTGGACCAGCAGGTAGTCGCTCATGTTGATTGCCGAAATGAGGGTGTAGCCGAGGCCCGGGATGGCGAGGAGATACTGGACGACGAAGCCGCTCGCGAGCAGCCCGCCGATGTTGACGCTGGCCGTGCCGAGCAGCGCGACCGACGACGGTCGGAAGGCGTGCCGCCACATGATGCGTCGCTGGCTGAGGCCCTTGGAGCGGGCCATGGTGATGAACTCCTCCTGCAAGGTCGCGATCAGGTCGCTTCGAAGGACCCGGTAGTAGACGACGAACGACCCGATCGCCAAGGTGAACGCGGGCAGGGAGAGGCTCTCAAGGTTGCCGATCGGGTCACTGGTCAGGGTCACGTAGGAAGAGGGGCCGGTATGCGGGATGCCCAGCTTGATCGAGATCAGCAGGACCAAGAGAACAATAATGATGAACGGCGGCACTGAGAGCAGCGTGAAGCTGCTCGCGCCGAGAAGCCGGTCAATGGCGCCGTCGGGCTTGCGGGCTGAGCGCATCGCGGCGGGGATCGCCGCGGCGAAGGCGAGGAACTGGCTCAGCACGATGATCTCGAGGTCGATGGGTAGCGCGGCGCGGATCGTGGCGGCGACCGACGATTGTGAGATGAACGACGTGCCCATGTTGCCGCGCGCCACATTGCTGATCCACGTGAAGTACTGCAGGTAGACGGGCTTGTCCAGTCCGAGCTGATGGAAAAGGATTGCCTTGGCGGCCGGCGAGGCACCGGTGCCCAGGATCACGACCGCCGGGTCGCCCGGCAACAGGTGGATCAGATAGAAACTGCCGATCGAGATGACGAAGACGATGCCAATGAGCATCACCAGCCTTCGTATCACGTATTTGAGCACTATTTCCCCTTCGAGACTGTTTAGGACAATACTCAACGTCGGAGGGGGCTACGGCGCACCCGGGGCGATTCGCCGGGCTTAACGCCCCCTGCAGTGGCTCGATAACGCTAAAGATCATGGTGCCGACCAACGGGATAGCTCGGATCGCGGCCATCGGCTCAATCGCTGACGTGGTGTGCGAGGGACCGGTCGTCGGCCCGCAGTCCGTGTGGAACGATTGGTCGTCAACGCGGAATGGGTCGTGCGATTCATGGCGCAGTATGGTGATTGTCACGTCCCCCTGAACCCGTCGTGGGACGTTCTAGAGGGGTTCCGGTGGTTCCTAACGCCTCAAGGTGGCGGCGACTGTCGCTCGCCGGTGCCTCCCTCGCCCTGCTGTCGACGATGTTGGTGTCGACCGCGGCGCAGGCGGTGGGGGACACGGTCCTCAATCAGTACTTAATCGCAGATCCCCTGCCCTCGGGAACGGCGCTCCCGGACAGCGTGGTACTGACGCTGCTCGCGTCCGAGGAGGCCCAATTGGACGCCGACATCGCGGGCAACGGCTACGTCCGGCTCGCCCTGTCGGCGTGGGTCGACTCCTCGACTGGCGATGAGGTCGTGTCACAGTTGGCGGTGTTCACCGGAGCGACCACCATTCCCTCCGCGGTGGCCTCAGTCACTGCTCTGGCGGCCTGTCCGCCGGTCGCCGGGACGACGCCGACAACGGTTCCTGTGGCGCTGATCCCCGCGTCGGCCGAGGCCACGTGCGTCAGCGCGAAGACCAATCTGACCGAGTACGTGATCGCTTGGTCCACCAACAACGCGCTGGCCATCGTTTTGGTGAGCGGCCAGACGCAGAGTCAGGCGGAGTCGATCGCCGTCTCCCAGGCCGCCCTCGTCCCGACGACCGCGATCAACCTTGCCTCCTCGGCATCCTACGTTGTCTCACACTTCGCGACCCACTCTTCCGTCTTGAGTACGGGGATGAAACTGCGGATCAGTCAGGACGCGATCGCGATCAGCAAAGTCAGTCCCACGTCGATCAAGTTCACCGGGCACCAGAGTGTCAAAGGCGTTTCCCGGGTCAACCGCCAGTTGGCCGTCAGCCGCGTGCAGGCCGTCTACCGGTACCTCGTGGCCCAAATGAAGAATCTGGGTGTGCCGTCGGCCACCCTGCAAGCGATTGGACTCGGTTCGGGGCAGCCCCAGTTCCTCGTGGTGCAGCGAGGATCGACGTCGTCGAGTCTCTCGGTCGCCTGGACGACCAACTACCTGCTCTAGGGACGCCGGAACCAGGGGCCCCGCGACCTCCTGATGGGCACAGTACTGGAGCCGGCATCGAGGACCGGTTGAGGTGGCCGTCACCGGCGTCGATGTCACAGGCCTTGACTACCGTGGTCTGATGAAGCGAATTGCGCTCGCGGGCGGGATAGGTGCCGGGAAGACGGCGGTCACTGGCCGGCTGGTGGCCTTGGGCTACCGCGTGATCGACGCCGACGTGGTAGCGCACCAGGTCACGGCGAAGGGCACGCCGGCCTGGCGGGCCCTGCGCGACGCCTTCGGCGATGCCGTCCTCGCACCCGACGGCTCGCTCGACCGCGCCTTCGTCGCCGAGATTGTTTTTCACGACACGACGGCGCTGCGCCGCCTCAACCGCATCACCCACGGGCGTATTGGAGTCGAGATTGGTCGTCGACTCGACGAAGCGACGGATGCTGCCTGCTTCGTCGCGCTACCACTCTTTCGACCGGAACATCGGGCCGTCTTCCAGCTCGACGAGGCCTGGGCGGTGCTCGTCGGGCCCGACCTCGCGACGAAGCGGCTGTGCGAGCTTCGAGGCTTCAGCGAAGCCGACGCGAGCGCCCGGCTGGCGAATCAGATGAGCAACGAGGAACGAACGGCGATCGTCGACCGCGTGATCTGGAACGAGGGTTCGTTGGACGACCTGTACGCGCGGGTCGACGAGGCGCTGCGCGAGAGCGGGGTTCCTGGTGGATAGGTTCCTGGTCGAATCGCCGTTCCAACCGGCCGGCGATCAGCCCAAGGCGATCGCGGCGCTGGCCGAGGGCGTCGAGGACGGCCTGCGCTTCCAGACGCTTGAGGGGATCACGGGCAGCGGTAAGACCGCGACCATTGCGTGGCTGGTCGAGCACGTGCAGCGCCCGACCCTCATTCTCGAGCCTAACAAGTCGCTCGCGGCGCAGCTGGCCTCCGAGCTGAAGGAGATGCTGCCTCAGAACCGGGTGGAGTTCTTCGTCTCGTACTACGACTACTACCAACCCGAGGCCTATATCCCGCGCACCGACACGTTCATTGAGAAGGACAGCGCAATCAACGAGGAGATCGACCGGCTCCGCCACGCCGCGACGTCCTCCCTGCTCACCCACCGCGACACGATCGTCGTGGCCTCAGTGTCGTGCATCTACGGCCTGGGCTCGCCGATCGAGTACCGCGAACGGATGCTCCAGCTCGAGGTCGGCGAGAGCATCAACCAGCGCACCCTGCTGCGACGCCTCGTCGAGATGCAGTACCACCGCAACGAACTGGTACTCGACCGAGGCACCTTCCGCATGAAGGGCGACACCCTCGAGATCCAGCCGGCGTACAGCAACGAGGCGATCCGCGTCTCGTTCTTCGGCGACGAGATCGAGGAGGTCTCGTTCTTCAACCCGCTCACCCAGGAGAGCCGCGGCAAGGTGCAGGAGTTCACGCTCTTCGCCGCGTCGCACTACGCCACGAGCGCTGAGACCCTGCAGCGGGCCTGTCGCGAGATCGAGGACGAGCTCCAGGTCCAGCTGGCCAAGTTCCAGTCCGAGGGCAAGCTGCTCGAGGCCCAACGGCTGCGCTCGCGCACCGAGCATGACCTCGAGATGATCGAGCAGACGGGGGTCTGCTCGGGAATCGAGAACTACTCGGCGCACCTGGACGGCCGAAAGCCCGGCGAACGGCCTTATACGCTGCTCGACTACTTCCCCGAGGACTTCCTCGTCGTGATCGACGAGTCCCACGTGGCGCTGCCCCAGGTGCGCGGACAGTACGCCGGCGACCGGTCCCGCAAGGAGACCTTGGTCGAGCATGGATTCCGCCTGCCCTGCGCCCTGGATAATCGGCCACTCAACTTTGACGAGTTCATGGCACTCGTCCCCCAGATGGTCTTCGTCTCGGCGACACCCGGTCCCTACGAGCTCGAACACAGCGACCAGATCGTGGAGCAGGTGATCCGCCCGACCGGCCTCGTGGACCCCGTCGTGACCATCGTGCCCACCAAGAACCAGATTGACGACCTGCGGGGACGACTCGACGAGGTGATCGCGCGAAACGAGCGGGCCCTGATCACGACGCTCACCAAGCGCATGGCCGAGGACCTGACAAACTTCCTCACCAAGGCGGGCTACCGGGTCCAGTACCTCCACAGTGACATCGATACGATCCAGCGGATCGAGATCCTGCGTTCGCTGCGCCTCGGCGAGTTCGACGTGCTGGTCGGTATCAACCTGCTGCGTGAGGGGCTCGACCTACCCGAGGTCTCCCTGGTGGCGATCCTCGACGCCGACAAGGAGGGCTTTTTACGATCGCGCAGCGCGCTGACTCAGACGATCGGTCGTGCCGCGCGCAACTCCAACGGCCAGGCCATCCTGTACGCCGACCGGATGACCGACTCGATGCGTGAGGCCGTCTCGCTGACCGAGCGTCGTCGGACGCTCCAGGTCGCCCACAACCTCGAGCACGGCATCGAGCCCCAGACCGTGATGAAGAACGTCGCCGACATCCTGGGCCGTCTGCGTAGCGAGTCGATGCCCGAGCCCTCCAACAAGAGCCACGGCATCTCCTCGCTCGAGGGTCTGCTGCCCGACGACCTGTCGCTCGAGATCGCCCGGGTCGAGCAGGCCATGCTGCTCGCCGCGGGCGAGCTGCGCTTCGAAGAGGCGGCCGCTCTGCGTGACATCCTGCACTCCCTGCAGCGTCAGGGCGTGGCGACGCCCGTGGACGAACTGGCATTCGATGCCTGACCGGTAGATTCCCATCATGTCCTCGTCCATCCGCGTGCAGGGCGCGCGCGTCCACAATCTCAAGAACCTCTCGGTCGAGATCCCCCGTGACCAGTTGGTGGTCTTCACGGGGCTCTCCGGGTCGGGCAAGTCGTCGCTCGCCTTCGACACCATCTACGCCGAGGGTCAGCGCCGCTACGTGGAGAGCCTCTCGGCCTACGCCCGTCAGTTCCTCGGCCAGATGGACAAGCCCGACGTGGACTTCATCGAGGGCCTTTCGCCGGCCATCTCGATCGACCAGAAGACCGCGTCGCGCAACCCCCGCTCGACCGTCGGCACCATCACCGAGATCCACGACTACCTCCGCCTGCTCTTCGCGCGCATCGGCGTCCAGCACTGCCCCAACTGCGGCAGACCGGTCACCCGCCAGACCGCTCAGCAGATCGTCGACCAGGTCTTGGCGCGCCCGGACGGCGAGCGGTTCCTCGTGCTGGCGACCGTGGTCGAGGGTCGCAAGGGCGAGTACAGCACGCTCCTCAACGAGCTTGTCGGCCAGGGCTTCTCACGAGCCCGCGTCGACGGGAAGGTCGTCGAGCTGGAGGACCGCGAGTCCTTGACGCTCGCGCGCTACGAGCAACACACCATCGACGTCGTGCTCGACCGGCTGAGCGTGAAGAAGGCCAACCGCCAGCGGCTCACCGAGTCGGTCGAGGCGGCCCTGAAGTTGACCCGGGGTGTGGTTTCGTTCCTGTTCCTCGAGAACGACGAGCAGGTCCAGTTCTCCGAGAAGATGGCCTGCAGCGACTGCGGGATCAGCTTCACCGAGCTCGCGCCACGGGACTTCTCCTTCAACTCGCCCTACGGCGCCTGCCCGGTCTGCACCGGCCTCGGGACCCGGTTCGAGGTCGACCCCAATCTGGTCGTCCCCGACGACACCTTGGCCCTCGCCGAGGGCGCGCTCGCTCCCTGGGCCGGACAGCGGTTCAAGTACTTCGAGCGGCTGATCGAGGGCATCGCCGCGATGGGCGGCTTCGACGTGGACACGCCCTGGAAGAAGTTGAAGCCTAAGGACAAAAAGCTCGTCCTCTACGGCGTCGACAAGCGCTCGGTGCCGGTCAAGTACCGCAACCGCTACGGCAAGGTGCGCACCTACGACACCAGCTACCACGGCGTCGTTGACTGGCTGGAGCGCAAGCGCAACGAGTCCGACGGCGACTGGTCGCGCGAGCAGGCCGAGCAGTACATGCGCGAGGTCGAGTGCCACACCTGCGCGGGCCAGCGGCTGAAGCCCGAGGTGCTGGCGGTGAAGGTCCACCGTCACAACATCGCCGAAGTGAACGCCATGACCATCGACGAGGCGATCGACCTGTTTCGAAAGCTGAAACTGACCAGTCGCGAGGAGACGATCGCGCGCCGGGTCGTGAAGGAGATCGTCGAGCGGCTGACGTTCCTGATGGACGTTGGCCTCGACTACCTGACGCTCAGCCGGGCCTCGGCGACGCTCTCGGGCGGCGAGGCCCAGCGGATCCGCCTGGCCAGTCAGATTGGCAGCTACCTGGTCGGTGTCCTCTACGTCCTCGACGAGCCCTCAATTGGACTGCACCAGCGCGACAACCGCCGACTCATCGCCACCCTCGAGCGCCTGCGCGACCTCGGCAACTCGGTGATCGTGGTCGAGCACGATGAGGAGACCATCCGCCTCGCGGACTTCATCGTCGACATTGGTCCGGGGGCGGGGGAGTTCGGCGGCCGGGTGGTGCACGCGGGCACCTACAAGGAGCTGCTGGAGAACTCCGAGTCGCTGACCGGCCAGTACCTGTCGGGCGTGAAGTCGATCGAGGTCCCCTCGACGAGACGAAAGGGCGACGGCAAGCGTCTGACCATCAAGGGCGCGCGGGCCAACAACCTCCAGAACATCACCGTCGACGTGCCCCTCGGGGACTTCGTCGCCGTCACCGGCGTCTCGGGATCGGGCAAGTCGACGCTGATCAACGGCATCTTGCTCGCCTCGCTCGAGCACCAGATCAATCGCGCCAAGACCACGGCCTTCGAGCACGACACCATCACCGGGGTCGCCAACCTCGACAAGGTCGTCGCCGTGGACCAGCAGCCCATTGGACGCACGCCTCGCTCGAACCCCGCCACCTACACCGGCGTCTTCGACAAGATCCGCAAGCTCTTCGCCGAGACTCAGGAGTCCAAGATCCGCGGCTACCAGCAGGGCCGCTTCTCGTTCAACGTGAAAGGCGGCCGGTGCGAGACCTGCGCCGGCGACGGCACCATCAAGATCGAGATGCACTTCCTGCCCGACGTCTACGTCAACTGCGAGGCCTGCGACGGCGCGCGCTACAACCGCGAGACCCTCGAGATCCTGTACCGGGGCAAGTCGGTCAGCGACGTCTTGAACATGCCAGTCGCCGAGGCTCTCGACTTCTTCGACCGTCAGCCGTCGATCCTTCGCCACATCCAGAGCCTCGCTGACGTCGGCCTGGGCTACGTGCGCCTCGGCCAGCCGGCGCCGACGCTCTCGGGGGGCGAGGCCCAGCGGGTGAAGCTCGCGACCGAGCTCGCCCGCCGTCCGACCGGTCACACTCTCTACGTCCTCGATGAGCCGACCACGGGTCTGCACTTCGAGGACGTGAACCGCTTACTGCACGTGTTGCACCGCCTCGTCGACCAGGGCAACACGGTGCTCGTCATCGAGCACAACCTCGACGTCGTGAAGACCGCTGACTGGGTGATCGACCTCGGTCCCGAGGGCGGACGGCGAGGCGGACTCGTGGTCGGCGAGGGCACGCCCGAGCAGATCGCCAAGCTGAAGACCGCGACGGGGCTCGTGCTGAAAGAGGCACTGACGGCCCACGGCAGGCGCTAGTGCTCACTAAGCCCGCCGGCATCCCGCGCCAGAGCGGCTGCTACCTCTTTCGTAATGAGCGCGGCGTCGTCGTCTACGTCGGCAAGGCCCGCTCGCTGGCCCAACGGCTCTCGAGCTACTTCCAGCGAGCCGAGGGCCTCTCGCACAAGACTCAGGCGCTCATGGCCGAGGCGACGTCGGTCGAGTGGATCGTCACGCCGAGCGAGATCGACGCGCTGATCCTCGAGAACGAGCTGATCAAGGAGAACCAGCCTCGCTACAACATGCGCCTGAAGGACGACAAGAGCTTTCCCTACGTCGCGCTGGACCTGCGCACCGAGTTCCCGGCTCCGTTCACGACGCGCAGCCGCCACGTGAGGGGCGTGCGCTACTTCGGGCCGTTCGTCGACGTGGGGGCGCTGCGCACGACGATGGACGAGCTGCTGCAAGCCTTCCCCCTGCGTTCGTGCACCAAGCACAAGTTCAACTACCAGCAGCGTATCGGACGACCCTGCCTGCTCTACGACATCGGCAAGTGTTCCGGCCCCTGCGTCGGGGCCGTCGACGCCGAGGGTTACCGCGAGATCGTCGAGTCCTGGGCCCAGTTCTTCGAAGGCGACGTGCGCGAGTTGCGCAACCTGTTGCAGCGTCAGATGGACGAGGCGTCGGCGAAGAAGCACTACGAGGCGGCCGCCAAGGCCCGCGACGGTCTGGCCGCGCTCGAGCGCGCCGCGAGCGCCCAGAGCGTGGTGCTCGACGACCACTCCAATCTCGACGTCGTGGCGGTCGTCACCGACGGCGGCCGGGCGGCCGTCGCGCGCTTCCGCGTGCGCCACGGACGGATCATCGGGCGCACCGTCCACCTGATCGACCGCTCGATGGACGAGAGCGACGGCGAGATTCTCGAGGCCGTCCTGACCGACATGTTCCCCGACGCCGACGCCGTGCCGCCGGTCGTGCTGGTGGCCAGCACCTCGTCGTCAACGGCGCTGATGGGCGAGTACCTCAGTGGACTTCGCGGCCGGCGCGTCGAGGTCGTGGCGCCCCAACGCGGCAAGCGACGCCGAGCCGTCGACCTGGCGATGAACGACGCGACCTCGGTCATCGGCCGCGACTCGCTGCGCCGCCAGAGCGACCACAACGTCCGCGCCCGCGCCCTGCAGGAGCTCGGGGCGGCGCTCGACCTGATCCAGCCGCCCTACCGCGTCGAGTGCTTCGACATGAGCCACTTGCAGGGTACGAACTACGTCGGCTCGATGGTCGTGTTCGAGGACGGCCTGCCGGTGAAGGGCGAGTACCGCCACTTCAACGTGAAAGAGGCCCTCGGCAACGACGACGTCGGCGCGATGGAGGAGGTCGTGCGCCGGCGCCTCGGCTACTGGAACGACGACCAGGGCGCCACCAAGTTCCGTCGGGCCGATTTGATCGTCATCGACGGAGGTCTGCCCCAACTACACGCCGCCCAGCAGGCGGCCGAGAGCGTGGGCGTGCGCGACGTGGAGTTCGTCGCACTCGCCAAGCGCGAGGAGTTGCTCTACCGCCCAGGGTCGAGTGTGCCGATAGTGCTCGATCGTGGTTCGGAGAGCCTGTACCTCGTCCAACGGGTGCGCGACGAGGCTCACCGCTTCGCGATCTCCTTCCACCGGTCCAAGCGCGGCAAGTCCATGGTTGCTTCGACCCTGGCCGGCGTCGAGGGGCTCGGTCCGGCGCGCCGCGAGCGGCTGCTGACGCAGTTCGGATCGCTGGACAACCTGCGCCACGCGACGCGGCCCGAGCTCGAGGCGCTGGCGTGGCTGCCGGGCGACGTGGCGATGAGGCTCTACGATCATTTGCGAGCGCCGTCGCGACCGCGGCTCGCGAAGGGAAGTCCAGATGGGTGAGGTCTTGCTGGTCACGGGAATGTCGGGCGCCGGGCGCTCGACCGTGTCGGCCGCCCTCGAGGATATGGGTTGGTTCGTGATCGACAACCTGCCGCTCGAGCTGATCGTGCGCGTGGGCGAGCTCGCGACGACCGGTTCGCGCGACTACGAGGGCGTGGCCTTCGTCGTGGGCCGGTCCGGTGTGGTCCAGCCCGACGCCCTGCTCGCGGTCCAAAAGGAGCTCGCCCAGCGCCACACCAACGCGAAGATCTTGTTCCTCGACGCCCCCGATGACGTCCTGATCCACCGCTTCGAGGGCAACCGGCGCCGCCACCCCTTCGAGGCACCGACGCTGGCCGAGTCGATCGCTGGCGAGCGGGCATCGATGCAGACAATCCACGACGCCGCGGACCTGGTGATCGACACCGGGTCGATCAATACCAACCAGCTGCGATCGCGCATTGTCGAGACCTTCACCGAGTCGCGGGGCAAGGGGCCGCTGCGGGTGTCGCTGGTCTCGTTTGGCTACTCCAACGGGATTCCGCGCGACGTGGACCTCGTCTTTGACTGTCGCTTCCTGCCCAACCCCCACTGGATTGAGGAGCTGCGTCCCCAGTCGGGCCTCGACGAGGCCGTCGCGACCTACGTGCTCAACCAAGAGCCGGCCCAGCACTTCTTGCACGATGTCGTGTCGATGCTGGAGTGGCAGATCCCCGAGTTCGCCGAGGAGGGCAAGTCCTACCTGTCGATCGCCATCGGCTGCACCGGCGGGCGGCACCGCTCGGTCGCGATCGCCGAGGAGCTGCGCCGTCGATTGCACATCGAGCACGCCGTCTTCCACCGCGACATCGCTCGATGAGGGCCGCGGCGGTCGGGGGCGGTCACGGCACCGCCGTGTCCCTGCGAGCCCTGCGCCGTCAGTTCGACGACGTCACGGGCGTCGTGTCGGTCGCCGACGACGGTGGGTCCTCGGGCCGTCTTCGCGCCATGCTCGACGTCGCGGCCGTGGGGGACCTTCGCAAGTGCCTCGGCGCCCTCGCGGAGCCGAAGAATCCCCTCACCCAGTCGTTCGAGCACCGCTTCAGTGTGGGCGAGCTGGCGGGCCACACGGTGGGTAACCTCTTGCTCGTCGGACTGATCGACGCGACCGGCAGCCTCGAGGAGTCGGTTCGTGCGGTGGCCCAGGTCATGGGCGTGACGGGCACCATCGTGCCGGCGAGTTGCGAGGGCGTCGTCCTCGTCGCTTCGACCGAGGAGGGCGACACCCGCGGCCAGACCGAGGTCATGAAGTCCTCGACCATTCGGCGCATCGCCGTGGAGCCGGTCAACGCCGCGGCCCCAATCGCGGCGGTCGAGGCCATCGAGCGCGCCGACCTGGTGCTGATCGGCCCCGGTTCGCTCTTCACGAGCGTGCTCGCGGCCTGCGTCGTACCGGGCATCACCCAGGCCCTCGCCGGCACGCGGGCCCGCAAGGTCTACGTGGCAAACCTTCGTGCGCAGGTCCCCGAGACGGCCGGATTCTCGCTCCAGGACCACGTGGACGCCCTAGTGCGCCACGGCGTGGTCCCCGACGTGGTGCTCGTCGACGAGCGTTCGCAGTACGCCGGCGAGGCCTGTTCGCTCGCCGTTCAGGTGGCCGATCTGTCGGGGAGAAATGGCCTGGTGCACGATGTGCAAAAATTGGGGGAAGCGGTCGTCGCCGAGGTGCGACGATGAAGGGCCGCCGAGACGAGGAGCAGCATGTCGATACGCGTGGCAATTAACGGATTCGGACGAATTGGACGCGGCTACCTGCGCGCGTCGTTGGCCAACCCGGACGTCGAGGTCATCGCGGTCAACGACCTCACGTCTCCCGCGACTAACGCCCACCTCTTGAAGTACGACTCGACCCAGGGCCGCCTCGGCGTGCCGGTCAGCCTCACCGACGGCGGCATGGTGGTCGGGAGCCGCACGATCAAGGTCCTCGCCGAGCGCGACCCCGCGGCCCTGCCGTGGGGGGAGCTCAACATCGACGTCGTTATTGAGTCGACCGGTCGCTTCACGACACGCGAGTCGGCCGCCGCTCACCTCAGCGCCGGTGCGCGCAAGGTCATCATCTCAGCCCCGGCCGCCGACGTGGACGCCACCTTCGTCATCGGCGTCAACGAGGACACCTACGACCCCGCCACCCACCACGTAGTGAGCAACGCCTCGTGCACGACCAACTGCTTCGTGCCGATGGTGAAGGTCCTCGACGACGCCGTGGGCGTCCAGACGGGGCTCATGACGACGATCCACGCCTACACCAACGATCAGAACCTGCTCGACCTCGAGCACAAGGACCTGCGCCGGGCCCGGGCGGCCGCCGTGAACATCGTGCCCTCCTCGACCGGTGCCGCGCGCGCGACGAGCCTGGTGCTCGCGTCGATGAAGGGCCGTCTCGACGGCACGTCGCTGCGCGTGCCGATCCCCGACGGCTCCATCACCGATTTCACGGCCATCGTGCGCTCGACGACCGTCGACGAGATCAACGCGGCCTTCAAGGCCGCCGCCGAAGGCCCGCTGAAGGGCGTGCTCGTCTACACCGACGAGCACATTGTCTCGTCGGACATCGTCGGCACTCCGGCGTCGTGCACCTTTGACTCCCTGATGACCATGGTCCAACGAATCGACGACGAGCAGAGCCTCGTGAAAATCTTTGGCTGGTACGACAACGAGTGGGGCTACTCGAACCGACTGGTGGACCTCACGGCCCACATCGGCCAGTAGCCCGGTGGCGAGCCCCCTGCCGTCCTACGAGCGCTGGGGGAGCCTCGTCGGCAAGCGAGTCCTCGTGCGCGTCGACTTCAAC
>JAYSQJ010000180.1:0-2679 GCA_043721635.1 Acidimicrobiales bacterium
GTTCCGACCCTACTGGCGTCGACTGCGCCGTCAGTTGGCCCACCTGCTCGACCAGGACGAGATCGTCGGCACCACGCCAGTGCCGTGCGATCACTGCGACTACTGCGAGTTCAATCAGGTTTGCGTGACCCGCTGGCGGGCCGAGGACTCGCTCGTCTACGTCGCCAACATCCGACCTCTAGAACGTGAGGCGCTCGAAGCCGTCGGGGTGCGAACCATGGTCGAGTTGGCCGGACGCCGCGAGCCGGTGCCCGAGCTTCACGAGGAGAATTTCGCGCGGCTCCATCGCCAGGCGGCGCTCCAGCTCGAGTCGCGCGAGCGTCCCGACGCGCCGCCCGTCTACGAACTGGTCGTGGCGACTGACGACCCCGTCTTCGGACACGGTTTTGACCTGCTTCCGGCGCCCGACGACGGCGACGTGTTCTTCGACTTCGAGGGCCATCCCTTCTGGAAGCCTCAACACGACCTGTTCTTCCTCAGCGGTCTCTTCTACCAGGACCGACGGGGCCGCTTCGCCTATGACGGGCGTTGGGCCCACGACCTCGACGAGCAGGCCCGAATGGTGAAGGGGCTCGTCGAGTTCTTCGCGACGCGCCGCTGCGCACACCCCGGCATGCACGTCTACCACTACAACCACACCGAACGGTCGTCGATGGAGCGACTGACGCGCGGCACGCCGAGCGAGGCACTCTTCACCTCGCTCGTCGGAACTGGTCTCTTCGTCGACCTGTACGTCATTGCGAAGAACGCTCTGCAGGTCGGCACCGAGTCGTACGGGTTGAAGCACCTGGAGCGACTGGCCTCCTTCGAGCGCCGCGGCGGCATTGAGCAGGGTGCCGGGGCGGTCGTCGAGTACGAGCAGTTCATGCAGACGGGGGAGCGCGACTCACTCGACAACATCGCTCGCTACAACGAGGACGACGTCGCGGCGACGAAGGCGCTTCGCGACTGGCTGGTCGAGCACCGACCCGTCGAGGTCGCCTGGCGCGGGGCGGTCCTCGAAGAAGAGGGGCGCGCCCTCGACACCGATGTGCTCGTGGAGGGCTTGAAAGGGTTCGTGGAGGGCAGTCCGGAGTTCCTTCTGGGCGACCTGCTCAACTACTGGCGCCGCGAACGCATCGCCAACACCGAGCCGAGATTCGCCGAGGCCGCCTCGGAGTTCGCGTCGCTCTACCGCGATCCCGACTTCATCGCCAACCTCTCCTTCCGGGGTTTCGAGGACGTCGTGAGCCGCGGCGCGCCGGCGCGCAACGCCATCTTCACCTGGGCCGACCAGCCGGTCGACGGCGCCTTCGCCGAGAAGAAGAACGTTCTGTACACCGGCGTCGGGGTCGAGCGCGGCTACGGGTACCTGCCCTCGATCGATCTCGCGAAGCGAGAGTTGAAGATGCGCTGGCACGAGCGACACGAAGTGGCCGGCGGAATGCCCGCAGTCGTCACGATCGACGACTACGTCGGTCCTCAGGAGAAGCCGGGCGTGCTCTTCCACCTCGCCGAACAGATCCTGCACCCCGCGGAGAACGACCCACCGAGTCGAGTGTCGATGGCGCTGCTCGGGCGCGAGCAACCCCGATTCACGACCGGGCATGGTCCCAAGGGCGGCCGCTTCTCGGACGACCTCGACGCGACCCTGCGCTGGGTCGGCCACCTCGACGGGAGCTTCGTGGCGATCCAGGGACCGCCCGGCACTGGCAAGACCTACAGCGGCTCGCACATCATCCACGAGCTGGTGAAGTCCGGTCAGCGCGTGGGGATCACGGCGATGAGCCACGCCGCGATCGACAACCTCCTGCAGGCGACGCACGCCGTCTTCGTTGAGAAGGGCGACCTGCACCTCCTGCACGCGATCCGACGGGGCGCGAAGCCGAAGGCGGGCGCCCTCGAAGGGGTTCGCTACTCCAACGTCGCCGCCGAGGTGGAGAGCGACGACTACAACCTCGTCGCGGGCACGACGTGGCTGTGGGCCCGCCCGGGGATGCGGCCCTTCCCGGTTGACGTGTTGATCGTTGACGAGGCCGGACAGCTCGCGTTGGCCGACGCCGTCGCCTCGGCCAACGCCGCGCGCAACCTGATCCTGCTCGGTGACCCGCTGCAGCTGGCCCAGGTCTCCCAGGCCGAGCACCCCGACGGCTCGGGGGCGAGCGTGCTCGAGCACATCCTCGGCGAGCGGGCCACGATCTCAGCGAGCCAGGGCGTCTTCATCACCGAGACCCGTCGCATGCATCCCGACGTCTGTCGGTTCATCTCGAACCAGATCTACGAGGGCCGTCTCACGAGCCATGCGTCGTGCGCCCAGCAGGGGACCGACTTTGGCACGGGCCTGCGCTGGATCGAGGCCCATCACGCGGACCGCTCGACCGAGTCCGAGGAGGAGGCCTCCCTGGTGTCGGCGAAGATCCTCGAGATGCTGGGCTCGGCGTGGGTCGACCAGCACGGCGCGACGAGGCCACTCGGCGCGCGGGACTTCATGGTGGTCGCGCCCTACAACGACCAGGTCCGTCTGCTGCAACGGCGATTTGACGCCACCAAGGGTCTCGAGCACGTCCAGGTCGGTACCGTCGACAAGTTCCAAGGCCGCGAGGCGCCGGTGGTCTTCTTCACGATGACGACGTCGTCGGGCGAGGACATGCCCCGGGGGCCGGAGTTTCTCTTCTCGCGCAACCGCCTGAACGTCGCGGT
>JAYSQJ010000181.1:0-3788 GCA_043721635.1 Acidimicrobiales bacterium
AGGTGCCCGGCCGCGTAGCCCTCGAACGTCGTGCCGTCGGCGAGCACCAACACGGCCTCGGGCCGCGTCACGTCAGCCTCCCGTCCGCGACGACGAGCCGGCCCTTGGCGATCGTGGCGCGCACGCGGCCCGTCAAGGACCGCTGGTCGTACGGGGTGTTCATCGAGCGGCTGGCCAGTGTCCGACGATCGACCACCCACCGTTGCGCCGGGTCGAAGACGGTGATGTTGGCGTCCTCGCCGGCGACGATCGCACCCCCGTGGCCGCCGAGGCGGACTCGGGCGTCGCCGTGACGCAACTGCGCGATGCGCGCCGGTGCCCGACTCAGCACCTCGAAGAAGCGCAAAGGATTGCCCGACGCACCGCCGAGCGCCTCGAAAGTGAGGGCCGCCGCGTGCTCGAGTCCGAGCATTCCCGCCGGCGCCTCATCGAAGGGAAGGTCCTTCGACTCTGGTGCGTGGGGGGCGTGGTCCGTCGCGACCGCGTCCACGTCGCCACTTCGCAGCGCCGCGCGAAGCGCCACGACGTCGCTCGGGGGACGAAGCGGCGGATGGACCTTGAAGAGTGGGTCGAAGGTGGCGCACGCTCCCTCGTCGAGCGTGAAATGGTGCGGCGCGACCTCGCAGGTGACGTCCAGGCCCTCGAGGCGGGCCGCGATCACGAGGGCCACGGACCGGGCAGTCGAGAGGTGCAAGAAGTGCATGGACGCGCCGGTCAGTCGAACGAGTTCGAGGTCGCGCGCGACCATCAGCTCCTCGGCGAGCGCCGGGCGACCGATCAGGCCCAGTCGACTGCTCAGCCGACCCTCGTTCATCGACCCGCCACCGGCCAGCGACTCGTCCTCGCAGTGTTGGGCGAGGCGCACGCCGAGGGGCTTGGCGTAGGTCAGCGCCCGGCGCATCACCGACGGGTCCTGGACCCCCACCCCGTCGTCGGTGAAGAGGCGCACGCCCAGTGCGGCCATCTCGGCGAGGGGCGCGAGCATCTCACCGCGGCGTCCCAGGGTGATGGCCCCAGCGACCGCGACGTCGAGGACCGAGCGCTCCCCCCGGTCGAGCACGTACGAGACCATCGCGACGCTGTCGAGGGCCGGTTCGGTGTTGGGCATCGCCACGAGCGCGCTGTAGCCGCCGAGCGCGCCCGCGCGCGCGCCGCTCTCGACGGTTTCGGCCTCCTCGCGTCCCGGCTCTCGCAGGTGGGTGTGAAGGTCCACGAATCCCGGACCGACCCAACAGCCTCTGGCGTCGACCTCGAGAGAGTCGCTCGGCGCATCGATGCTCGGCGCGACCTCGGCGATGCGCCCGTCGACGAGAAGGACGTCAGTGACGTCGACCGACGTCAATCCGACCACCGAACCCTGGCGCAGGACGATGTTCACCGCGTCGGCCCCTCGGGAGATCCCGCGACGCACAAGTACAGCACCGCCATGCGTATCGGCACGCCGTTTTGCACTTGGCGAGTGATGACCGCCGCCGGCGAATCGGCGACCAACGAGTCGATCTCGACGCCCCGGTTCATCGGGCCCGGGTGCATGATGAGCGTCTCGACCCGCAGACGGCGCGCCCGCTCGACGGTCAGCCCGAAGGAGGCGGTGAACTCCCCGAGGCTCGGGACGAACGATCCGCTGCCGCGCTCGCGCTGGAGACGCAAGAGAGCGACGACGTCGGCCCATTCGAGCGCTTCGTCGAAGTCGTCCACGACGCCGACGGGCCAGTCGGCGAGGAACTCGGCCAGCAGGGTCCCCGGGGCGGCGACACGCACCTCGGCACCGAGCGCCACGTAGGCCGCGATATCGCTACGCGCGACGCGGCTGTGACGGACGTCGCCGACAATGAGCACGCGCAGGCCCTCGAAGAGCTCACTCCCGGTTTCGACGCCCGTGGCACCGCGCCGCTCGGCCAGCACCTGGCGCACAGTAAAGGCGTCCAGCAGTCCCTGGGTCGGGTGTTGGTGCAGGCCGTCGCCGGCGTTGATGACGCGCACGTGTGGGACGTAGCGGCTCACCTGGAGCGCGGCGCCGCTCGACTGATGACGCATCACCACCGCGTCGATGCCCAGGGCGTCGACGGTGGCGATCGTGTCGCGCAGCGACTCGCCCTTCTTCATGCTGCTCGACGCGACCGCCAGCGACAGAACGTCGGCGCTGAGTCGCTTCGCGGCGGTCTCGAAGCTGAGCCGGGTCCGCGTCGACTCCTCGAAGAACAGCGAGGCGACGACGCGACCCTTCAGTGCCGGCACCTTCTTGATGGTTCGACGGTTCACCTCGACGAAGGCCTCCGCCGTGTCGAGCACCTCGACGATGGCGTCGCGGTCCAGGTCGTTCAGCGACAGCAGGTTCTCGCCGCGGATCGAGCTCGTCACGGCGCCGCCTTCGTGCCGATCCATACCCCGTCGAGCGTGGCCACGATCGCCTCGTCGCGCGAAGTGGGGAGGTTCTTGCCCACGAAGTCGGGTCGGATCGGCAGCTCGCGATGACCCCGGTCGA
The DNA here is from genome assembly GCA_043721635.1 of Acidimicrobiales bacterium. Lineage (GTDB taxonomy): Bacteria > Actinomycetota > Acidimicrobiia > Acidimicrobiales > RAAP-2 > RAAP-2. Next base: position 2,486 of record JAYSQJ010000181.1, read on the forward strand.
CCATGACGGCAAGCTGAACCGCACGGGGCCGTCCCCAGTCCGTCAAGGCGTTGAGGGCCGCGCGGACCGTGCGGCCCGTGAAGAGGACGTCGTCGACGAGGACGACGGTCTGATTGGTGAGGTCGTGGTCGATCACCGTCGACGCGGGCGTCGGGGCGGGATTGCGCGCCAAGTCGTCCCGGTAGAAGGCGACGTCCAGCTGGCCGCAGCGGACCTCGCGCTCGGTGATCTCCCCGAGGACCTCGGCCAAGCGCGTGGCGAAGGCGACGCCCCCGGTCTGGAGCCCGATCACGACCAGCTCGTCGACGTTGCTCGTGTGCTCGATCACCTCGTGGGCCATGCGGCGCACGGCCCGTGCGACGTCGTCCGTGGAGAGAAGTCGGGACCGTGGGATGAACGTCGGATCGCGCGCGGTCGCGTCACGAAGACTTCTCTCTTCCACGGTGCCTCCCGTCGTACAGGCCTCACGGGACCCGTTTCACGACTGCAGTCCACGGTAGCAGACGACCGCGTTGAGCCTTCGGCGCTACTCCGCCTACGTGCCCGGGCGTGGCGCGGACGGCTCGCCCACCACCACGCGACGGAACGACTCGATCGAGGGACCAGGGCCTCGACCCATCAGTCGGTCCAGCACGCTGCCCACCGATGCGTCGGAGTCGAGCGCGCGCCGGATGATCACGTAGATGGCGGGCAGGGCCCAGAAGTCACCGCAGACCCAAAGGATCGCGGCTCCGATCTGCTGGTCGGCGAACGGTGACAGTGTGACGCCCGGGATTCCCGCGTAGACGCGGTACCAGCTGACGGCAGTCAGGATACTCATCGAGATCGCGAGGACCGTCATGACCACGTTGGTCACGACAATGGCGCAGACTTGGAAGACCGGCCCGCGCACCGGCCTTATCGGGTGCGAAGGGATGATTTGGAGCCAGAACAGCACGCCGGTGGCGACAATGCTGCCGTGCATCAGCCAGATGTGCACGGAGATATTGCGCTCGGCCAGGTCGAACCAGGACGGCACGTGCCAGAGAAGCATCGCGAGGTTGAACGAGACCACGGCAAACCAGGGATTGCGGATGAAGCGTCCGACGACGCGCAGGGCCTCGGCCCGTCGACTGAGGAACAAGAAACGTCCGAGGGATCGCCGAGATTTCACGCGAAGGGCGAACATCAGGGGCACCCACGGGGCCCCCGCGACGATCAGCATCGGGGCGAAGAAGGCGAGCAACAGGTGCTCGAGCATGTGCACGAAGAAGTAGTTCGACGCCCAGTAGTCGATCGGCGACACAATCGCGAGCACCAGCAC
>JAYSQJ010000182.1:0-3859 GCA_043721635.1 Acidimicrobiales bacterium
ATTTCGCCTTCGTCAACGATGCGTCAAGATCAGTTTACGTTGGGGGGTGGTTCACGTCGGGCCGCTGACACGAGCAGACCACAATGCCATAATCTGCCCAAAAAAGTCCGAGTCGCTGTGCAAGTATCCAAGGCATGGATCCTCCTCACTTTCCCATGCCTGAGTTCGTTCCAGCGGGGATGCGACTGGAACTCTCTCGAGCAAAGTCGCTTCCGAATTCGGAGAGGAGCTTCAGCGACTGGATGGAGTGGTCGCATCAAGAGTACGAGCAACTACAGCAGGGATTTGGGGTTGAGAGGGCCTCTTGGGTTCAGGGGGTGAGCGCACGTGTCGGTCCAGGGATTCGTTTGAGTTGGTAGCTTGTTCGCGATAAAAGTCGTCGGGCGTATCGCGAACGACCTCAAGCTGAACTGGCGAGGTTTGTAGTTTGCAGAGACGCTCGAAGCAGTCGGTTCACTACGTGGCCCAGGGTCAGTGTCGTGGCCGGTGGAGCTGTCATCGACGTCCACTACACGTGATGCGACCGGGTAGCAAGATGAACTTGCGCCGAATCGAGTGGGCGACGAATGGCCGGCGTCGAGAGTAACCGGGCCACCGAAGCGGTCGGTGATGAAGGCGTGGTAGCGGAAGGTCGGAAAGAGTTTGACGAGATCAAGATGTCCATCGGCTGATCCGCTAGTGGGAGATCTTGGGCGTCAGCCCTCCGACGACCTATTGACGGCCAGTCTTGCAATGGCACTGTGGGAACCGAAGAGCGCCTGCGACCCCTGAGCATCGTAAGGTGACCTCATGACCAACGAGAATGTGGATCAGTACGAATTCTGGGAAGAGTTGGCCCCCGACTGGATTGCGTCCGACGGCCACACGGAAATCGTGTCGGCGCCGTTCGGCGATAGTGCCATGGACCGACTTTCACTTCGCCCGGGACTGAATGTCCTCGACGTCGGTTGCGGTTCCGGCTCGACGACTGTGGAACTTGCGCGGAGAGTCGGCATTGACGGTCGTGCGACTGGCGTCGACATTGCGCCGGCGATGATCGCCCAGGCCATGAAGAGGGCGGATGTCGCCCACATAGGCAACGTCTCCTTTCTCGCTGCCGACGCGCAAGCCGAGCCGTTCCAGACCGCGACGTTTGATGCAATCTACTCCCGCTTTGGTGTGATGTTCTTCGCCAATCCGAAGGTGGCGTTCACGAATCTTCGGCGCGCGTTGCGCCCCGACGGCGTTCTTGCGTTCACCTGCTGGGAGAACATCTTCTTGAACGAGTGGATGTTCGTTCCGGGTTCAGCTGTGGTGTCGGTCACCGGTTCGCTGCCACCGATGCCGGGCCCAGGCGAGCCAGGTCCATTCTCACTCGCTGATCGAACGGTAATCGAGTTGCTACTGCGAGACTCAGGGTTCAAGAGTGTCGAAGTGACCTCGCAGGCCGAGACGTTGACGTTGAGCGGTGAGGAAATCGAATCACTAGTGACTCTGACTCGACGGGTCGGACCCGTTCGTGAGGCCCTGCGCACGGCGAACGCCGAGACCGCGGCACTGATTTCAACGGCCGTACGCTTGGCCATCCTGGAAAAGGCGGTCGATGGCGTCGTCAAGCTGAACTCTGCGGCATTCATCGTGAGCGCACGCTAAACGCGCTTCTACCACTTCGCTCATTTGCCGACTGGTCTGGTGGATCTGCACGGTTGGGGACGTCCAAGGTTGGGACATTCCTGCCATTCCCGGATTGTCCAGTCGGATTGTGCGGGTCGGCCTCACGATCCACGATCAGATTCCTCTCGCGGATTAGTTGAAGCGTCACGAGTGACCACACCGGGCTCGGGCCGCTTCTCGCCGGTACTTGGTGCCGGATAAGTGACGTCCGGCCGCCATTGGGGTCCTACGGGATTGGCTTTAGTGCCCAATACAGCGCCAAGAGCCACCCGATGAACGACCAGCCGAGAAGAAGGTTCACTTGGAATATCTGGGTCAGATTCTTCACGCCGGGCGACTTAGCGATGAAAGTCGGAACGAAGTACAGCCCGATCACTACCGCGTAGATGAATAGTTGGCTGGACATTGGTATGCAGCACTTTAGGTGGCCGCTTGAAGGCGGCAAACCTTCGCCGGGAGAATGGCCAGCCCCCGAGACCACCAAGTGTCAGACAGGGTGATGTTCAGCGCGGGGCGAGACCCTCGACGGCCGCGGCGAGGTCGACGCCGAAGGGGACGATCGCGATCGCGGGTATTGTCACGCCCGCTTCGACGTAGCGCGCGACGTGCTCGCGGCACTCGTCGTAGGTGCCGTGGATGATCAGCTCGTCGACGACCGAGTCGGGGATGAGTTCGTTGGCCAGCTTCCGGTCGCCGGTCGCCCACGCGTCCCACATCGGCTGGAGCATCTCGCCGCGTCCGAGCCACCGGTGGAACTCGGCGTAGGCGTTGACGGTGAGGTACGAGGAGATCATCCGGCGCCCGATGAAGCGCGCAGTGTCGGCGTCCTCGGTGGGCACGACGAAGAGCCTCGCCGCGATGATCTTGCCCTCGCCGACCTCGGCGCGGCACTGGGCGACGTCATTTGCCCCGAGCCAGTTCAAGATCGCGCCGTCGGCCTCGCGGCCGGCGAGGCGCAGCATCCCCGCACGCAGCGCGCCGAGCAGGATTGGTGGGCGCTCGGCGACGGGGCGTGAAAGCTTGAAGCCGTGGACCTCGAAGGTCTCGAAGACCTCGTCGATCTTCTCGCCCTCGAGGGCCCGCTTGACGAAGCGCAGCACGTCGCGGGTTCGGGCGTAGGGCTTCTCGTACTTGACCCCGTTCCAGCGCTGGACGACCGGCTCGCTCGACGCTCCAAGGCCCATCGTGAAACGGCCGCCGGCGACTTCGGCGAGCGCGGCGATGCTCATTGCCATCAGTCCCGCGCCTCTCGTGAAGACCGGGGTCACGGCGATGCCCAGGTTGAGTCGCGGCTCCCAGATCGCGGCGAGGGTGAGTGGCGTGAAGCCGTCGGCGCCGTCGACCTCGGACGACCACACGTCGGTGTAGCCGAGGTCGGCGAGGCGGTGAAACCACGCCTCGTGCTCCAACAGAGTGACCCCCTCGAAGGGGACGGTGATGCCGTAGCGAGATGTCATGGGTTCAGTGTTCCAGATGGGCCGAGCCCGGCGCGAAACTAGCCGAGGTAGTCGCCGCCCTGGGCCGCGGGCACCGTGATTCCCCGGCGCTCGAGGTCGTGGACCCAGCGGTCGCTCAGCGACTCGAGGACGGCAACGCGCGCGTAGTGCTTGTCCTCGGCGGCGATGAGGTCCCAGTGGGCGTGGGCGTGGTCGGTGGCGTCGACCATGTCGCGCAGCGCCTGCAGGTACGCCGGGCGCTTCTCGCGGTTGGCCCAGTCGTCGGAGGTGAGCTTCCACTGCTTCAGCGGGTCGCTCGCGCGGTCGTTGAAGCGGGCCAACTGCTCGTGGTCCGATATGTGGAGCCAGAACTTCACGAGAGTGACGTCGTTGTCCGCGAGCATCTCCTCGAACTCGACGATCTCCGTGGCCGATCGCTTGACGGTCGCTGCATCGATCAGCCCGTCGACCCGCTCGACGAGCAGCCGGCCGTACCACGAACGGTCGTAGACCGTCATACCACCCCGGCCCGGGACGAAGGGCTGGAATCGCCAGAGGAAGGGATGGCGGGTCTCCTCGGGCGTGGGCGGTCCGATCGGCACGACACGCACGTGACGCGGGTCCAGGCTCGCGGTGAGTCGACGGATCGCGCCGCCCTTGCCGGCCGCGTCGAATCCCTCGAAGAGCACGAGCAGGCCTGGTCCGACGTCGGCCGGCGGCAACAGTCCCGCGGTGAACAGCCGCAGTTGCATCAGTCGGCGTTGGGCCGC
>JAYSQJ010000183.1:0-2156 GCA_043721635.1 Acidimicrobiales bacterium
GCGTTTATGACTCCGGCCGAGCAGGCGCAGTTCGTGCCCTCGTAGCTGAGCCCGGCGACCACCTCGCCCAGTCGCGGCGCCAGATGACTCACCGCGAGCACCACGTTCCCCTCGACCGTCGCCATCGCGCCGTGGCCGCCCTTGCCATGTATATGGACGGCCAGTGCGACGGCCTCGCTCATGAGGATGCCGGGCCGGGTCGCCACGATCCCCACGGGGGCGAGCGACGACACGTGGGCGCCGATCACGAAATCGACCGGGCTCGTCTCCAGCACGCCGCCGTCAATCATGGCGCGCGCGCCGCCGAGGCTCTCCTCGGCCGGCTGGAAGAGCAGCGTGAACTCCCCGGCGAGGTCGTCGCGGCGACGGGCCAGGAGGTCGGCCACCCCGAGCAGCGAGGCGGTGTGCACATCATGGCCGCATGCGTGCATCACTCCTTCGGTCGACGACGCGAAAGAGAGTCTCCCCTCCTCGACGACGGGCAGGGCGTCGATGTCCGCCCTCACCATCACGCGTCGGCCGGGCTTGGAGCCCCGAAGCCTCGCGACCGCGCCGGTCTCGGTGGGGCACTTCGCCATCTCCCAACCGAGCTCCACGAGTCGGTCGCGGATCACCTGCGTGGTTCGTCGCTCTTGGAAGGCCAGCTCGGGATGGCGATGGAGATCGTGACGGATTTCCACCATCGGTTCGTTCACGGCGTCGAGGAGCGAGGGCAAGGCGTCGGTGAAGGATCGGGTCATAGTGGCATGGTAGTGAGGCGACCGCGAAGGCGTGGAACCGTCGTCGGCTACGATGGAAGGCCAGTAACAAAGCGGCTGTAGCTCAGCGGATTAGAGCATCGGTCTACGGAACCGAGGGTCGGGGGTTCGAATCCCTCCAGCCGCACCATGAGGAATGTACATAAGTCCCAGGGCTTGCGCACATAAGTAGGCCACCCCTCGACAAGATCTCCGGCGCTGGCCTGCAACTGGCTTCGCAACCCAGTTAGATATAGCTCGAATTGGAGTTAGAAATCGCGAGCACCCTTGTCAGAGCCCAGTCCGCCCTTGACCTCTGACTTATGTACATGCCTCACCATTTGCGCCGTTCGGCCAATCGTCCCTCGCGCCAGCACTGAATCGCTGGTGGCTCGGGAAATCAATTGCCCGGTCACCCGGATTTGCGCCAACTTCGCGAGTCCGCGACTTGATTTCGACAGAGGGATTACTGTCGTTTGTAGAGATTGGTGGTCGTTCACCACGATATGGAGCGTTGTCCAATGAACAGTGCGCACGACGTCGACGACGAGAGGGTCGTCCGATGAACGGCCCCTCGGACGTTGGTGTTCGCAAGCCTCCCTGGCTGATCCAGGGCGGCATGGGCATCGCGATCTCGAACTGGACGCTCGCGCGGGCGGTCTCCAGAGCCGGCCAGTTGGGCGTCGTCTCGGGCACCGGAATCGAAACAGTGTTCGTGCGTCGTCTCCAGGACGACGGCGTGGACGAACTGCTCCAGGCCGTCCTTGACGAGTTCCCACTCCAGTCGGTGGTCACTGACGCGCTGGCCAAGTACAACCCATCACGTCGCGGCGGTCGGGACCTGCCCTACCGCGTCGCGCCGATGTCCACTCACCGCAACGTGCTGTCCTCCCAGGACCTCCTCGTGCTCGCCTCCTACGTGGAGGTCGCCCTCGCCAAGACCGGTCACGACGGCGTGGTCGGGATCAACTTGCTCACCAAGGTGCAGATCCCGACGGTGCCGACACTATTTGGCGCGATGCTCGCCGGGGTCGACTACGTGCTGATGGGCGCGGGTATCCCGGTTCACATCCCGGGGATCCTCGACCAGCTGTCCCGGGGCGAGACCGTGGAGACCGCGCTCATCATGGAAGGCGCACCGGAGAAGGACCAGGTCCCGAACCTCCGGTTCGACCCCCGTCGGTTCCTGGTGGCGAGCAGCCTGAAGCGGCCGGATTTCCTCGCGATCGTGTCCTCGCACGTGCTCGCCGGCGCGATGATGAAGCGCAGCAGCGGCACGGTGAACGGACTCATCGTCGAGGCCCCAATCGCCGGCGGGCACAACGCCCCGCCGCGCGGCGCGCTCTGCGTCGACGACGAGGGCAACCCCATCTACGGTGAGCGCGACCGGGTCGACTACTCGGTACTGCGCGACCTCGG
>JAYSQJ010000184.1:0-6735 GCA_043721635.1 Acidimicrobiales bacterium
GGCACATCTCGACCACGACGTCGCAGCGCGCCTCGAACGGGAACTCAACGTTGATCCCGAATCGGTCCATGCCGAGCCAGAAGCCCGCGTCGGCGAGGCGGGCGAGATGGTCGGCGTCACTCGTGTCGCCGCTGTGCCCGAGTACCACTCGACGGGGATCGACGCCCTCTTCGGCCATGACACGCCCGACGGCCAGTCCCTGTTGGGTGCCGGGATGGGTGTGCACCGTGATCGGCGTGCCGGTCGTGAGGTGGGCCCGGGCGACGGCGCGCATCACCCGTTCGACGCCCGAGGTCAGCCCCGGCTGGTCGATCGCGCATTTGAGCACTGCCGCGCGCACGCCCGTGTCGGCGATGCCCTGCTCGATGTCGCGCACGAAGAAGTCGATCATGGGGTCAGGCACCTCGAAGCCAAGCGCCTCACTGAGGGCCGGTCCTCGGTGGTGAAAGAAGAACGGCACGTCCTGGTAGGTGTAGCAACCGGTCGCCACGATGATGTTGAGCTCGGGCAGCTGTGAGGAGACCAGCTGGACACGTGGGATGTAGCGGCCGAGGCCGACGACGGTCGGGTCGACGATCGTGCGCACCCCGGACGCGTTGAGGGCCGAAAGCTGGGCGACGGCGTCGGCCACTCGGTCCGATTCGCTGCCCCACTCCTCGGGGTAGTTCTCCTGGATCTCGGGATCGAGCACGAAGATGTGCTCGTGGACGTAGGTCCGTCCCAACTCCGACGAGTCGATCGGTCCGCGGACGGTCTGGATCGTGGCCATGACGCTCCCTCGTTGCGGTCACTCTCTGGTGAGCGACGCAAGGAGGCTAATTCATCTGACGGACTACTCAGATGACGGAGGACATCCCGCCGTCGAGGCTGACGCCGACGCCCGTCACGTACGCGGCGCGCGGCGAGAGTAGGAACGCGGCCAGGTCGGCGAACTCCTCGGCTCGCCCGAATCGGCCCATCGGGATGCTTGATCGCTCGGTCATCGTGGCGTAGAACTCCTCGTTCGAGAGGCCCGCGTCCTTCGCTCGTCGGACCCATTGGCCCGATTCGATCAGTCCAATGAGAATCGCGTTGGCGCGGATGCCCCGGGAGCCCACCTCGTTGGCGAGCGCCTTGGTGAAGGCGAGTCCGGCGGCCCGCGAGGCCGAGGTCGGCGTGGAGTTGGCCGGCGGCGTGCGCGCCAGGATTGCCAGCACGTTCAGCACGCTGCCCCGAGTGGCCTCGAGGGCCGGCAGCGTCCGTCGCGCCACGTGCAGGGCCGCGACGACTTTCAGTTCGTAGTCCTCGCGCCACTGCTCGTCGAGCGAGGTCGCGACCGGGAAGCCGGCCGAGCGACCGGCGTTGTTCACGGCGCCGTCGAGGCGTCCGAAGCGCGCCAGCGTGGTGTCGATGAAGCGATCCAACTGGGCTGCGTCCGTGACGTCGGCCTCGAAGCACAGGGCGTCGGGACCGAGCATGGCCTGCGCCTCACTCAAGCGATCGCGACTGCGTCCGCAGACGGCGACGCGACCCCCTTCGTCGATGAGTTTGCGCGCGAGTGCCAGGCCGAGCCCGTCGGTGCCGCCGGTGATGAGGAAGGCGCGATCGTTCAGTTCCAGGTCCATCAGTCAATCCTACGAATGGCGCGCCACCGCGGGCGCTGGGGCGTCCTTTAGTGTTGGCTCATGACCCCGTCGCTCGCCGTCACGCTCGTCGGGCGCCACGCCACACTCACTCCGTTGACCATGGACGACGTGCCCAAACTGGTCGCGGCCGCGACCGAGGACGCCACCACGTACGAATGGACGGTCGTGCCCGAGACGGCGCACGACATGGAGGTTGCCGTCTCGAGGCTGCTCGAGGAGCAGGAGGGGCGACTCGGCGTGCCCTTCGTCACCCGTCAGAGCGAGACCGGTCACGTCGTTGGGATGACGAGGTTCCTCAGCCTGCGGTGGTGGTTCGGCCGGGAGTTCCCCGACGGCGCCGAGATCGGCGGGACGTTCCTCTCGGCGTCGTCCCAGCGCACGCGCATCAACACCGACGCGAAACTGCTGATGCTGGGCCACGCCTTCGACGTGTGGGGCGTGCAGCGTCTGGATCTCAAGACTGACGCGCGAAACGTCCGATCACGCAGGGCCATCGAGCGCCTGGGCGCGCACTTCGACGGGGTCCTGCGCCACTGGCAGCCGTCGGCGGCGCGTGGTGAGGCGGGGGTCACGCGCGATTCGGCGATGTACTCGGTCCTGCCCTCGGAGTGGCCGGGGATCCGGGCCAGCCTGTCGGGGCGACTGGACTGAACTGCTCAAAGCCGGTGGACGTCGGCGCTCATGGTCGGCGGAGCGGTCCGCGTCAGCGCCACGATCCCGGCGCACATCAAGGCGAAGGCGAGCGAGCCGATCGTCAGGTGCCACGCGCCGGTGCGCAGATGCTCGCGGTACAACCAGACGCCGAAGAGGACGCTCGCGATGGGGTCGACGATCACGATGAAGGGCTGGGACACGCTGAGCGGCCCGACGTGCAGGGCGGCCTGCTCGCAGATGAGCCCGACCGCCCCACCTACCATCAAGGCGTAGACGGGCCATCGGGTGAGCGCTCCGCCGATCCCGAAGGAGCTGATCGTGTCGGTGGTCGCCTTGATGAAGGTCGCCTCGAGCGCCCACAGGATCGCCGTCGCCGACGCGAAGAGTGCGGCGCGCCGGCCGGGTGAGCCACGCTGGGCCGCCACGACGAGGAACGCAACGGCGCCACCGGTGAGAATGCAAGGCGCGAACCATCGCGACGTCGCCGGCACGAACGTGCTCGCGCTCGGCGACGTCGCGATGAGGAAGATGAAGAGTCCCGCGCCGGTCGCCGCTGCCGCGGTCCACGTGACGGCGCGGATCGACTGACGCAACCAGACGCGGCGCAGCGCGAGCGCGAGTATCAACTCGGTGACGAGCAGCGGCTGCACTACCGAGAGGGGACCGAAGTGAAGCGCCAACGCCTGGAAGACGAGCGATCCGAACATCGCCAACCAACCGAGTAGCCACAGCGGATGGCGAAAGAGATACAGGACGAAACGCCAACCGGTCGACTTGTTCGCGTCACTCGTGCTCGCAATGTGTTGCAGCGCGACGGCGACCGCATTCGACAGCGCGGTAATCAGTCCGAAGAGAATCGCAATCATCGGCGTTGGAGGTCACATCGTGGTGCGCAGCGAGTGGCCGGCGCAGGTACCGTCGACGTCGGTGTTACGAATCGAGAGACGTCAGTGAAGATTGGGTCCCCGACGACCGATCTGCTCATGAACGAACGCTAGGCCAGGTCGCCGGGTGTCCAGAGGCGAACTCCGAGCCTGAATCGGCCACGGCGAGGGCCGTGAGGTCACCGATTTCGAGGGCATTTCGTAGCCGGCGAGGCACCCGACGTGGCAATCGCTGTGGAAAACATGCCGCTAAGTGGTTGGTATCTCTGGCTTCGGACAACAATCCGGTGGAAAAGGTACTCATTAACTGGGTAAAAGTTCCTGATATCACCTTTTGGCCTACACCCGCACCCCAAGCTCTGGCACAGTATCACTCGTAGTTCACGTAGCACCTGTCGACGAGACGGAGAACCGAAAGGGGATTCGGATCGGGAGGGAAGAGGGACCTCGCAAGAGGAACGGAATCCCACCAACGGACAGCGGAGTTCGGTCCGCGGTTCGGTACGGCGAATGACGTGAAGTGCCAGCCGTCAAACGGTTGCCTGTCCGACACGGGCAATCGGGAGATGTGCCTTCGGGAACCCCGAGGGGCGGGTGAGTTTCGACTCACTGGTCACTCGGGGTTTTCGGCCGTTCGGGCTCAAAACAGCGAAGTCGGCTCGTGCGGCGCGATCCTCTCGGGGCCGTCGTTCCTCACGTTGCCGACCCCGGAGTCGACGGCGTAGTGCGAGAGCGTGCCCTGGGGTGCGGGACGCAAGAGAGCGAGCCGCTCGTCGGGGCCGTGGTCGACGACGTTGAGCCAAGTCTCGACGTCGTCGATGCTCAACACCACGGGCATGCGGTCGTGGATCTCGTCCATGTCCACGCTCGGCGCCGTGGTGATGATCGTGCACGTCGAGAGGCCCCCGGATTCACTCGGGTCACCGCGACTGCGCCAGTGCTCGTAGAGTCCCGCGAAGACCATCGGCTGGCCGTCGGAGCGCGTGAAGAAGTTCGGCTGCTTGGGGTGACCCGGTCGGTGGTCCCACTCGTAGAAGCCGTCGACGGGGATCGCGCACGGCCGCTTCGCGAAGGCATTGCGGAACGAGGGCTTCTGCGCGACGGTTTCGCCGCGCGCGTTGAAGAGCCGATTGCCGATCAGGGGGTCCTTCGCCCAGCTCGGCACGAGGCCCCAGCGGAATTGGTCGAGGACGCGGCCGGTGTCGCCTTCGGTGACGGCGAAGAGGCGGCGCTGGGGCCCGACGTTCCAACTCGGATATCCCTCGGGCTCGATGCCCGCGGCGAGCGCCGCGTCGAGCAGCCGGGCCAGCCGGGCCGGCGGGGTGAAGAGGGCGACGCGACCGCACATGGAACCATTCTGCCTGCATTCCCGGCCTCTGGCGTACGTCACCCGGACTCGCTACTCTTACGAACATATGTTCGCTTTTTCCGCCAAACGGCCCACCCTGCCCACCGACGTCGTGGCCACGCTGCGCCCCGTCGCCTTCGCGAAGAGCCGGATGCTGCCCCTCGGCGAACCGTGGAGTGCCCTGGTGCCCGGCGGCGGACTGCGACGTGGCTCGACCGTCGTCGTGCAAGCCCCGCCGGGACTGGGGGGACTCAGCCTGGCGCTCAGCCTGCTCACCGAGTCGAGCGCGCGCGGCCACTGGGCCGGCGTCGTGGGCGTCGACGACCCCGGCGTCGTCGCGATCGCCGACCTCGGCGTCGACCTTCGTCGCGTGCTGTTCGTGCCGCGTCCGAGGGGCGCGTGGGCCGAGTCGGCGGCCGACCTGCTCGACGGCGTGGACCTGCTCATCGTGCGAGCGCCGTCGCGCGCCTCCCACGGCGCGGCGCGCCGGCTCATGGACCGGGTGCGTGAGCGCGGCACGGTCCTGATTGCGCTCGCCGAGTCGGGTGCCCCGTGGCCGTTGCCGGCGGATCTCTCCTTCGACATCACCCGGGCGCAGTGGGCGACGTCGTCACGGCTCGACGCGCGCTACCTCACGGTGCGCGTCGGCGGCCGCGGCGCGGCGGTGCGCGGTCGGGAGCACGTGGTGGTGCTGCCGAACCGGAGAGGGCGCTGTGAGGCCGGATGACGGAACGCCTGCTCGCCGTCTGGATCGACGCGCTCGGCGAGGAGTCGCCGGACGGTTCGACCTTGCGCGACCACGCGGCGCTGCTCGACGCTCTGACGATCCTGTGCCCCTTCACCGAATCGATCCGCCTCGGCCTGCTCGTGCTGCCGCTGCGCGGACCGAGTCGCTTCTTCGGCGGCGAGGGCGCGGTGCTCGACGCCGTTCGCCAGAGCGTGCGTGACGTCACCGGCCACGAGCCGCTACTCGGCGTCGCCGACGGGCTCTTCTGCGCCGAGGTGGCGGCCCGTCGGGGCCTCTTGCTCGCGCCGGGCGCAACCGACTCGTTCCGCCGGTCCCTGCCGCTCTCGGTGCTCGGTCGAAAGGACGTCGCCACGACGTGTCAGCGCCTCGGACTGCACACGGTCGGCTCGTTCGCCGACCTCGACGCCGCGCGCGTGGCGGAGCGCTTCAACGGACACGCGCTGACCCTGCACCGGGTGGCGCGTGGCGAGTCGGCCGAGATCGACGGCCAGCGCGACCTCAAGCTCGCCCGGCGTCTTGGCCAGTTGCGCGGCGAGGACGGGGTGGGCGACGAGCAGCTGGGCTTCTTCGGTCAGCGCGGCGCGGGCGACCTTCGCGCCGAAGCGGCCGCGCACCGGGTGCGCCGACGCCTCGGAGTCGACGCCGTGGTGGTGGCGGCGCTGCGCGGAGGCCGGGTCCCCGAGGACCGCGCCACACTCGTGCCGTGGGGATCGCCGTCGTCGAAGGTCCGTGACGGCGCGCCGTGGCCCGGCCAGATGCGGGCTCCGTCGCCGGCCACCACCCTGGCCCATCCGGTGGCCGTGCAGCTGCGTGACGGCGACGACCATCAGATCGTCATGGAGCCGCGGGGCTTCCTGAGCGAGCCGCCGAGCGCGCTGCTCTTCTCGAGCCAGCTGCGCCGTGACGTGGTCTGGCACGCGGGCCCCTGGCCGCTCGTTGAGCGCTGGTGGTCGCTCGGTCGCCGCCGGGCCCACCTGCAGGTCCTGCTCGCGACGGGCGAGGCGCTGCTCTTGACGGCCGAGGCGAGCCGCTGGTGGCTCGTGGGGATCTACGACTGATGGTCGCGTACGGAGAGCTTCACGCCCATTCGGGCTTCAGCTTCCTCGACGGTGCGAGCGACCCCGAGGAGCTGGCCGCCGAGGGAGCCCGCCTCGGCCTGTCGGGCCTGGCGCTCACCGACCACCACGGCCTCTACGGCGTCGTGCGCTTCGCCGAGGCCGCCCGGGCCTTCGGGCTCGCGACGATCTTCGGCGCCGAGGTGACCCTCGACGCGGCCGACGACCGCGTCGGTGTGCCCGACCCCTCCGGCGAGCACCTCGTCCTGCTCGCGCGTTCGCCCCAGGGCTATCGCAGCCTCGCCACGATGCTCGGCGAGGCCCACCTGCGTCGCGGCGAGAAGGGGGCGCCGCGTTTCACCCTCGACGAGGTGGCGGCCGGCGCCAACGAGTGGCTCGTGCTGAGCGGGTGTCGCAAGGG
>JAYSQJ010000185.1:0-15675 GCA_043721635.1 Acidimicrobiales bacterium
TCCGCCGTCGGCTCGGTGTACAACATCTTGAATGACGGTGTGACGGCGATCGGCCTACAGATCTGCATCTACTACGGGCTCGCCGGATTCTCGGTTGTGATCCTGTACCGTCGCCAACTGTTTAAGTCCGTGGGGAACTTCATTTTCATGGGACTGTGGCCCTTCGTCGGCGCTCTCTTCATGGTCTGGGTGCTGGTCGAAGAGGTGAACAGCCTTCGGACTTCTAACCCGACGGCCCTGTGGATCGGTCTCGGAGCGATGGCCCTGGGTCTCATCCCGATGGGCTACTACTGGGCGAAGGGCAATCCGTACTTCAAGATGCCCAGCAAGTTGGACCGCCACGCCCAGCTCATTGAGCTCCAGCAGATGGAAGGGCTCCTCTAGCCCGAGGGGGTTGCGGGCGAGGCGAAGGGACCTAGCTGGTGGCGGGACCGCGCCAGAGGTCGATGCCGCTCTCGACCGCGAAACGGTCGATCCTGGCCAGTTCGTCGGCGCCAAAGCTGAGGTTGTCAAGGGCGCCAAGGTTCTCGTCGAGCTGCTCGACGCTGCTGGCGCCGATCAAGACCGACGTGACCCTCGGGTCGCGCAGGGCCCAGGCGAGGGCCAGCTGGGAGACCTTCTGGCCCCGCTCTCGCGCGACGTCGCGCAGCGATCGCACGTGGTCGAGGTTCTCGTCGCTGAGCATCGAGGGAAGCAGCGACGAGTCGTCCTTGGACGCACGAGAGCCCTCGGTGACGCCGTTGAGGTAGCGATCGGTCAAGAGGCCCTGGGCGAGCGGCGAGAACGCGATGCAACCGACGCCCTCCTCTCCGAGCACGTCGAGAAGTCGGTCCTCGATCCAGCGGTTGAGCATCGAGTAAGACGGCTGGTGGATCAGCAACGGGGTCCCGAGTTGGCGCAGAATGGCAATGGCTTGCCTCGTGCGCTCGTCGGAGTACGACGAGACGCCGACGTAGAGGGCCTTGCCCTGGCGCACCGCGGAGTCGAGCGCGCCCATCGTCTCCTCGAGTGGCGTGGTGGCGTCGAAGTGGTGGTGGTAAAAGATGTCGACGTAGTCGAGACCCATGCGCTTGAGGCTCTGGTCGAGGCTGGCGAGCAGGTACTTGCGCGAGCCGAGGTCGCCGTAGGGGCCGGGCCACATGTCCCAACCGGCCTTGGTCGATATCACGAGTTCGTCGCGCAGGTGGGAGAAGTCCTCGGCCAGCAATCGGCCGAGGTTGGTCTCGGCGCTGCCGTAGGGCGGTCCGTAGTTGTTCGCGAGGTCGAAGTGGGTGACGCCGCGGTCGAAGGCCCGACGAAGGATCGCCCGCTGGACGTCGATCGGTCGATCGTGGCCGAAGTTGTGCCAGAGCCCGAGCGAGATCGCCGGCAGCGCCAGGCCACTGCGCCCGCTCCGTCGATACTCCATGCCCGCGTACCTGTCAGGGGAGGGAACGAAGGTCGTCACGGGCTCATCGTAACGTGCGAGGTCGCTGCTTCGTCAACGTCGAATCGTGTCCGCCCGCTACACGAACTCGCAAATGTTCGCGCCACCAGGCACGCACCAACGCGGGGGCCTGGTTTTCGCAGAGCGCCTCGAGATCGGCGTCGACTGCTCCGATCACCTTTCGCGCGACGTCGGGATGCTTGGGCCCCCGGTGCCGTGCCCCACCAGGATGATCTCCGACGCGTCGGCGACAGCGTCGGCGACCGAGTCGGAGAACACGGGACTGTTCTGATTGGTGCCGTGGCCGTCATGGTGCTGCGCCTCACGAACGTGATGATGGCGAGACATCTCGTTCGGTGCCACGACGCTCAGGCCGGACGCCCTTGTCGATACCGGTCAACCACTCTCGCCTCCTGTCGCGTGATGCTCGCCACCAGCTCGCGCCCGGTCTGCGTCGTACCCACCGCTCGGCCACCGAACTTATTGCCGACCGGCGCGGGTGCATTGGGGTCGAAGGTCCGATCGATCGCCCTCGGGCACCTCGAGAAGGCCCTTCGCAACGGTAAGGTTGGCCCGTGGACGGACGCCGACGCGATGTTCGAAGGGTCGGCCTGCGGATGAACCCGAGGGATGCGTTCCTCGTCGTTCTCGTTCTCTCGTTCCTGTCGCTCGCGTGTTGGTCGTTCGCCGACCCCCTGGTGGCGGCGCCCGACGAACAGGCGCACGTCATCCGAGCCGTCGCACTCGACCACGGCCAACTCGGCCACCGCGCGACTCCCACGAGCAAGGTGCAGGTGACCGTTTCGGTGCCGGCGTCGATCAATGAGTCCAAGTTTTGGATGATCTGCTGGCGTTTCCACGCGAAGGTGTCGGCACTGTGCTCTCCGGCGTGGACGAATTCGTCGACCATGGTGTCGACGACGACGCACGTGGGCCACTACCCGCCCTTCTACTACGCCCTGGTCGGGACCGGTTCGTACGTCTCGGAGCAGCGCGGTGGCATCTACTGGATGCGCCTCGTGAGCGACGCCATGAGCGCCGTGATGTTGGCCCTGTGCGCTTACGTCGCAGTGCGCTGGAGCCGGCGCCGCTCGCTGATCGTGGGACTGTTCGTGTCGCTCACGCCGGTGACGCTCTTCCTCTCGTCGTCGGTGAACCCCAGCGGATTCGAGATCACGACGGCGATTTGCCTGTGGACCGCGGCGGCGGTCTACGCGCTGGACTATCCGACGACCCCCCCGAGGGGGCTCGTCGTCGTGATCGGCGCCACCGCGTCGATTCTCACCCTCGTGCGCGGCCTCTCGCCCCTGTGGGTGGCGCTGGTCGCCGCGGTGCTAGCCATGTTTGTCGGGCCGTCGCAGCTGATTCGTCTGGTGCGCGCGCGTCGCGACGTGCAGTACGCGCTGGCGGCGGTGTGCCTCTGCGGTCTGTTCGCCGTTTGGTGGATCTTCAGCCAAGGGACGCTCAACGTCCTGGCGAGCCACGTGAGAGTCCCTGGAGGAGCTTCCGAGTTCCAGACAATGCGCCTGGTCGCGGACCACCTGTTCAGCCGGATCCGCGAGAGCATCGGGGTGCTCGGATGGCTCGACACGCCGTTGCCGACGGCGCTCTACCTGGTCTGGTACGCGTTGCCCCTGATCCTGCTCGGCGTCGCCCTCGCGCGATCGACGTGGCGCCAGAGGATCGCGTTGGTCACACTGGTCGTGTTGGTCCTGGTGGTGCCGGTCATCGTGATTTCGCGAAGGGCCCACGAGATCGGCATCGTTTGGCAGTGGCGCGACGCGCTACCCCTGGCTGTGGGCGCGGTGATCTTCAGTGCGGGGTTGTTCGAGGGTCCGAGCGGCACAGGAATTCTGCGCCGGCGCGTCGCCGTCGCCATCGTTGCCACGGTGTCGCTGCTCCAGGTGGTCGCCTTCTACGTGAACCTGCGTCGTTACGCCGTCGGCGTCAATGGACCGCACCTGTTCTTCCTGCGCAACCAGGGATGGTCGCCGCCCACGGGTCAGTTCCTCACGCTCGCGACGTACGGGCTCGTTACGGCCTCGCTCGGCGCCCTGGCGATGCTCTGGTTGATCACGTCAAGTGGACCACTCGATCCCGTGGCGCGAGGTGCGCGCCCGACGTGGCGCGAGCGTCCGTCCCTCTGAGGACCACCGCCGTCGTGGCCGATGACGCACGCCGAGGAAACCTTTAGACAGTGAGCGATGGCTGGCGTGGCGCCGTGGGGATTGGTATTCAATGACGACTCGTCGGCCGCGTGGAACGATATGTTCAGCGCCCCACCGGCCCCGGCCCGTGTACGTGGCTCTTCGCTGATCTGGGCCGCTACCAGCCCGCCGAGCTCCGTCAGCGCTCGGTGCAGCTGGCCCGGACGTTCAGGGACCGGGGCGTCAGGTTCACCAACAGCGGCGAGGAGTGGCCGTTCCCGCTCGACGTGGTGCCGCGACTCCTCGGCGCATTCGAATGAGACCTGCTCGCGCGGCATCGCCCAACGGGTCCGGGCTCTCGAGGCGATCCTCGCTGACGTCGACGGGGAGGGACGGACCTTCGACGAAGGACTGATTCGACGCGCTGTGGTGACCTGAGGCCCGTACTTCAGTCTGGTGGGCGTCGGCGCGAATCCGCTCAACGGTGTTCGAGCGACCGAGTGGCACATCATTGTGGCCAGCGGCCGCGATTACCACGACGTCGCCGCGTTGAAGGGCGCTTACCGGCGTCCGGCCGCGTGCGGCCTAGGCGTCGTCGTGGAGATGAGTCGAACGCACGGATCCGTCGCGGGAACGGGCCTGCGCCCATCGCGGCCAGGGGATGCGAAGCTCGATTCGATGATCGAAATGAGGGGGTTCGACACGGCCGGCGCCGTCGGCCACGTCGGCCAGTCCTACGACGACGACCCAGAGCAACGTGGCGATCGCCAGGTGGACGTCGGCAACGCCCGCGGGCGCGCCGAGCGCCGAGTTGAATACGCCGACGACGATCTGCAGTCCGAGTAGACAGACGCCAGCTAGCGCGGTCAAGCGCTGCGCCGCCAGTGCCGTCGGCGAGCGCAGGAGCGTGACGAAGTACGCGAGCACGAGCGTGGCCCCGATGACGACCATCGCTCTATGCACCAGTTGCAGCATGACGAGCCCGTTGGAGGCCGGACTGCCCGCGCAGACCAGCCACGACCGGCACGCCGACTCGGCTCCGCCGTCGACCACGAGCGATCCCGAGACGATCACGAGGAAGAGCCCGCCGAGGGCGCCCCCGGCGCGCCGCCCGACGTGGTTCGGCCACATCCAGGACTGGCGGGGCCCGAGGAACGACCCGATCGCGGTCACGGTGACGACGGCGAGGAAGAGCATGGCGACGAGCAGGTGAACCGCGACCGTCCAACCGGCGTTTTTCGCGAGGACCGTGATCGCGCCGAGCACGACCTGGACGACGATGGCCCCGACCGAGAGGCCCGCGGGCCAGCGCAGGCTCCTCGCCTCGTTGCCGGCGCGCCACACGAGCAGGGCCAGCGCGAAGATGAGGACGGTGACGATCGTCGCGAGGTACCGGTGGGACTGCTCCATGAGAGGGCTGAACTTGTTGATTGGACCGTACTGACCGCTGCACAGAGGCCAGCCGGGACAGCCCATGCCCGAGTTGGTGACCCGGACCGTGCTGCCGAGCACGATGAGGCAGTAGGTCGAGATGACGGTCGCCACTGCGACCACCCGGATGCTGCGCATGACCGACCTCCGGCAGTGATCGTAACACCGGACCCTCGAGCTGACGGTGGCGAACGTCGACGACGCAGAGCACCGGCAAATGGTTGCTCGGCTTTGGGTGAGGTGGCGTTCTCCTCGTCGCCGGGTGGTCGAGCGAACGGTAAGTTGCGGGGGAGACGGAAGGGGCGAGGTGAGCGCAACGGTGCGGGTCGCGGCGGTCCAGCTCTCGTCGGGCGCCAATCCGACGCCGAACGTGGAAGGGGCGATCCGTCTGGTTCACGAGGCGGCGGATAGGGGGGCCACGTACGTCCAGTTGCCCGAGTACTTCAACTACTTGGGACCGGCGAAGGGCTTCGAGTCCGTCGCCGAGACGATACCCGGTCCGACGACCGACAAGATGGCCGCCGTCGCGAGGCGCCGCCGCGTCACGCTGCACTTGGGAAGCCTCCTCGAGAGGACGTCCGATCCCGGCAAGTCGTTCAACACCAGTGTGGTCCTTGATCCCACCGGTCGGATCGTCGCCACCTACCGCAAGGCCCACCTCTTCGACGTGGACGTGCCCGGCGCGATTGCGCACCGCGAGTCCGACGCCATCTCCCCCGGGGAGGAGCTGGTCGTGGCGCGGGTCTCGGGCTTTCAGTTGGGCCTGTCGGTCTGCTTCGACGTCCGCTTCCCCGAGATGTACCGCGAGCTCGTGGCCAATGGCGCCCAGGTGCTCGCCGTACCCGCGGCCTTCAACGCCTCGACCGGTCGGGCACACTGGGAGGTGCTCGTGCGCTCGCGCGCGATCGAGAACCACGCCTACGTCGTCGCGGCCGCCCAGGCCGGTTCGACCGCCGAGGGAATCGACACCTTCGGCCATTCGCTCATCGTCGACCCGTGGGGAGTCGTCATCGTGGAAGCGCACAGTGGCGGGCCTGAGGTCCTAGTCGCCGACCTCGACATGGACGAGGTCACCCGCCGCCGGGCTCAGATCGCGGTGATGGACTTTCGACGGCCCCGGCTCTACGCAATGCCGGTACGACTCATCGCCGAGTAGCGCGGTCCCCGTCTGGCGGGCACCTCAGGTCCGCTCAAGGTTCTCGACCGTCCCGCGTACTCGCTAGGTCAGTGGCAGACCTTCTTATTGCCCGACGGCGACGTGGTGCACACAGTCGTCGAGGTCACGGGCACGGTCGTAGGTGGAACGTAGACGGTCGTGGTTGGCGTCGGGGTCGTCGGCTTGGGTGCCGGCGTCGTGGTCGGTGTCGGAGCCGGGGTCGTCGGTGAGGGTCCCGAACTCGGTGGAGCGGTCGTCGGAGGAGTCGTGGGACTCGGTGAGCCGCCCGACGGCGTGGGGCCCGACGGCGAACCACCGCTCGACGTGGTCCCCGACGGGGCGGCCGGGGACGATCTTCCGCTCGACGCGGGACCCGACGTTGCCCCGCCCGACGTGGTTCCTCCGGGAGCCGAGCCTCCCGACGATCCATTGGCCGGGGACGAGCCGCCGGTCGAGGGGCCGCGAGAGTTCGTGGTCGACGTCCGCTTCGATGGGGACGTCGTCCCCGTCGTTCCCGCCGTCCCGGACGACGCCGAACCGGCTGACGCGGTCGATCCGACACCCGACGAGCCGGGACTTGAGGTGCCCGGCGTCGAGGGCGACCCACTGGAGTTGGCCGAACTGTTGACCGTGGTGACGCTCGTCGACGTCGCCGCGTCCGCCGCCTTCGCGACGTTGGCGAAGTAGTTGACCATGAACGCCGAGACCAGTCCCGAACTGAGGAAGATCACCTGGGTCAACTGGCGGATCCGTCCGAACTGTCGGCGCCGACGCACGCCGGTGGAGGGGAGCGCGGAGCGCATCAGTTGACTTTGCTTCCGATGAACATCATCACTCAGGTGTCGCCGGAGCCGCTGCCGTCACCGCCGTGATGATAGACCGTCGTCGTCGTCACCGGGGGAGGCCTGGTCGTCGTGGTGGCTGGAGGGAGCGTCGTGGTCACGATCGGAGGCGATGCAATGATCACGATGTCGGGGGAGGTCGTCGTCGTGACGGCCGTCGTCGTCGTCACCGGAATGCTCGACGTCGGCGCCGACGTCGACGTCGTGTCCGGCACAGTCGTCGTCGAGAACGTCACCGAGAAGGGATGACTCCGACGGCGTCCGCGCTTGGCGTGAGTGCGGACACTCGCAGGAGGCACCCCGACCGACGCGGTGATCGCGACGAAGGAGTGGTCGGCGGAGTGGGCCTTGGGGGTGCTCTTCACCGGTGCGTTGATCACCGTGGCGGCAGTGGGGGTCAGTGGCACCACCTCGATGTTCGATAAGACGATGCCCGCGGCGGCTCCGACGGTGAACACTCCCGTCGTCGCCCACGACGCTATCGAGCGCAGCAGTTCCATCGCTCCTCCTCGACCTCGATCGACTTACTATCGGCCGATTGTGAACTTTTTCATCCGAAAGTCAATGAAGTCGCAATGAGGTCACAAGATGGAGAAAAATCAAACGATTGCTACTCGGCCTCGCCGAAGCGAGGAGTGAGTCGGCGGGCTAGTCCGGCGACTCTAGTGACAGACCGTCTTGCCCGACGGCGACGTCGTGCAGACCGTGGTCACCGTCACCGGCACGGTGGTTGGCGGCACATAGGGCACGGTGGTCACGGGTGATGGTGTCGTCGTCGGGGGGGCTGAGGTTACCGGTGGAGTGGTGGCGGTCGTTGCCGGCACCGTGGCTGGAGGCGGCGCGCCCGTCTTCGGCGTGGTTGTCCGGGTGGTGCCACCGGGAGAGTTACCGGGCGTCGCTCCACCCGGGGGTCGCGTGGTCACGGTGGTCGATGACGACCGTGACCCACCGCTTCTGGCTGGCTTTCCCTTGGGCACGGTGCCGGTCGCGCCGGTCGGGCTCGTCGTTGGCGTCGTCACGGACGTCGAGTTCGACGTGGCGGCACTGGCGTCGCGAGCAGCGTCGGCGAAGTAGTTGATCAAGAACGCCGAGATCAGACTCGAGCTGAGGAAGATCACCTGGGAGAGCTGGCGAAGGCGGGTGAACCGATGGCGACGGCGGGCCGGGGGCGTGGGGATTGAGGATCGCATCAAAGCCCCTTGGGGGTCTCGGCCCTCATCAGTTGTCCACTCCCGGAGTGCCCGTGTCCCCGCCGTCACGTCGCGGGGTTGTGGTCGACGTCACCGGCACGGCGATGGTCGTCGTGGGAGCGAGGGACGTGGTGGACGTGGTCGACGTGGGAGCGACGGACGTGGTCGTGACGCTATGCACCGCGGGCTTCGTCGTCGGGGGACTGACGGGTGCGTGGGACGTGGCCGCGTGGCTGGTGAGAACCGTGGAGATCGGCTTTGAAGATGCGTGGTGCGTCACGGTGTGGTGGATCTTCGCCACGGTGACGGACGTCGTCGGCGTTCCAGTCTCGACCGTGATCTTCGACGCCGGCGTCGTGGCGCCATGGTTCGTGAGCACGACGACCAGTGCCATCCCGACGGCGATGACTCCCGTCGAAATCCAAGAAACTAATGCGCGCAGACGTTCCATACGTACTCCTTGGTTGGAAACCGCTTCCGGGTAGAGGGGGCTCGTACTTCTCATCGGTGCGGGCAACGGATCGTCACAAGAAATTTGGTGACTTCGCACTCCAATTTACTTTGCACGGCTCTTGGCCCTCCGCCAGCAGGTGCGCCGTCGACGATGTGAACGGGTGACTGGTCCTCTCACAAGGTGGGCGAATCAGAGCATTGTGAAGGGGGCTACGCGTCGAATCGTCAAGTGCGCGAGGCGCTCGCGCTGTCGTGTGACACGGTCCCGGCGATGGTGCCGAAAGGGGTGGCCCGACTCGTCGCAGTGCCGTTTCCAGTTCACAAACTTTGTCACGGAACCTTCATGTAGCGATTCGGTGACGGGTCGTTCTGATCGGCGAAGGAGGTGGAACGTGGCCGACGACGACGGTCCTGACTCCTGACTCGTTCTTCCATCGAAGCGAGCGCTTGATCGTGGGCGACGGGGCCATCGTGTAGAACATTGTCGTGACGACGAGTGAACGTGAACTGGCCGAGCCAGTCGACCTCTGCACGCCGGACGGGCTGACGCTCAATCCGATGGCGAAGGGCTGGTCGCGCCGGCCGTTGCACCGGGCGAACCTGCACGGCCAGTTCGGGCTCAACAAGCGCTGGGACTACTGGGCGATCCTCGCGGGCGACGTCATCATCTCGACCACGTACGCGGACGTGGACTACCTTGGGCTGGCTGACGTCTATTGGGCCAATCTGGTCTCCGGCGAGACCGGCGGTCATTCGATCGTCGTCGGCGCCGACGCCGGACTATCGCTGCCCGAGAACCCCGGCACGGCGCCACTCGAGGTCCACCAGGACGGGTTGGACCTGATGATCATCGACGACCGCGACGGCACGCACGTCAACGCTCGGTGGATCGAGCCCGATGGTCGCGCGGGGCGGCTCGAGGCGTTCGTCGCCCTGCCGCAGGGCCACGAGTCGCTCAACGTGGTGATTCCCTGGAACGACGAACTCTTCAACTTCACGTCGAAGCAGCAGGCCCGACCGGCCAGTGGCGAACTGGTCGTCGGAGAGTGGCACTTCGACTTCGGGGGACCGTCAGGTCCCGAGTCGTGGGGTGTGCTGGACGTCGGCCGGGGCCGCTGGCCCGCAAAGATCAACTGGAACTGGGGCGGCGGCGCCGGAACATGCGACGGTCACGTCGTCGGTCTCCAGTTCGGTGCGAAATGGACCGAAGGCTCGGGATTCACCGAGAACGGTCTCGTGGTCGATGGTCGACTGTCGAAGTTGGGATCAGAACTCGAGTGGACCTACGACTGGGATCGTCCGATGACCCCGTGGCACGTTGTGGACCCCCTCGGTCAACTCGACGTCATGCTGACGCCCCGATTCGATCGCCACTCGCAGATGGAGGTCAGCGACGACCTCGGGAGCGAGACGCACCAGGTCTTCGGCACGTGGTCGGGCCGATTGAGGACCGACGACGGGATGGAGCTCACCTTCGACGGGTTGCAGGGCTTCGCCGAGGAGGCCCGTCAGCGCTGGTAAGCCTCGTCGGACCGCTGGCGACGGTTGGTCAGACGGTCACAGACCCAGGGCGAAGCCGAGGATCCGGGTACTCGACAGTTTCTTGCAGACCGGCTGGACCGGCAGCTTGAAGTAGAACTTCATCGCGCCGATCGTGACGACGACCCCGTTCACGTTCTTGGGTCCGCATTGGGTCTGTCCGAAGTTCCCCGAGTCGACGACGCCGAGCTGCGCGTTCGCGACGCCGTGATGGGCCGCCAGAGTGACGATCTTGCCTCGGGCGCCCTGCGTCTGCTTCACCGACGCACCGCCGACCGGCGTGTGCGCGGCCGTGACGACGGGCTGCGCGGAGGGGATACCGCGAAGGGTGCAGGCATTGGCCCCCTGGTTGAAGAAGCGAAGGCTGTAGTAGGTGGTGCCGGCGGTGCCGTTCGCCGGGCCGGTCTTCTCGCTGAGGTGCGCGGCGGTGCACGGCGGCGCGACGACTCTCGGGCTGGCCGCGCCCGAGGTGCCTCCGAGGACGGCGAGGCCGGCGAGCGTGAGTCCGAGTGCCGCGATTGAATTGGCGACGCGAGAGGTCATTGGTCCCACTTCCCTTCGAGTTGACGAATCGTATCGGGCGTCACACGCCGGACAGTCCCGATCCTAGGAGTCCCGGTGACTCCCATCTACATCATGTACGCGCCGATCGGAGGATTACAGTGCACGATCATTTCCGTGAGCCAGGATCGCCGAGGCCGGTTGGCGTCCGGCTGTGCTAGCCCGTTCTCGTGGCCGACCTGACCCCGACACCCGACCCGGACGGTCCGGGCGCGACGCCGTGGACCGAGATGCGCCGTGATCGGCGCAACACCGGTTCGTCGCCGGCGCCGGCGAACTACACGGGCGACGTCCCCTGGCGCCACGTCACCGGCCGTGGGGTCTTCACCACGCCGGTGATCGGTCCCGACGGAGCGGTGTACATCGGCTCGGCCGACGGGCTCTTCTACGCCTTCGAGTCCGACGGCCGGCTCCGGTGGACGTTCGAGACCGGGGGCGTCATCGACTCGGCCGCACTGGTCACCGACGACCGGGTGACGTTCGGCTCGGGCGACGGCTTCCTCTACCAACTACGCACCGAACGCGAGCTCGCCGGAGCCGACCGCATGGTGTGGCGTTTCGCAGCCCGTGCGCCGGAGGGCTCGGGCCAGCAGGTTTCGTGGTGGGAGGGGAACGTCGAGGCCGGTCCGGACGGTCTCTTGCTCGCGGGCAACACCGCCGGCCACGCCTACGCCGTCGACGCGCAGGGCGAAGAGAAGTGGTCGTACCCGACGGGCAATGCGGTGTGGACCGCGGCCGCGGTCGGCGGCGATGGCACCAGTTACTGGGGGTCGCTCGACTTCTGCGTGCACGCAGTCGATCGAAACGGGGTGGCGCGGTGGGTCGCGCCGACATTCGGCTTCGTCGTCAGCTCGCCGGCGCTCTCGCTCGACGGCGTCCTCTACGTCGGCTCATTCGACGGACTGCTCTACGCGCTGGACGCGTCGACGGGGGCGACGCACTGGACCTTCGCCACCGCCGACAGCATCTACAGCTCGCCCGCCCTGCTCGAAGACGAGGGTCGGACCGAGGCGGTCGTGGTCGCGTCGACCGACGGGACCGTTTACGCGGTCGGCCCGGACGGCGCGCTGCTCTGGCGCTACGACACCGGCGCCGTCGTGCGGTCCTCGCCGGTGATCTCGCGCGGCCCCTCGACCGAGGGTGGGTCGATCGTCTACGTCGGCGCCTCGGACGGAGTCCTCTACGCGCTCGACGGCCAACGCGGCACCCGACGCTGGTCGTTCGACACGACGACGTCGGACCCGGTCCTCGCCGACCGCAACAGTCTCAACGGGTCGCCGGCCCTTGGCGCGGGCGGCGTCCACATCGCCAGTGAGGACGGCTCGGTCTGGTACGTGCCCTACGACTACCCGCTGCATCACCACGACCCCCGGGGATCGACTGACCCCGCCGAGCCGTACGGGCCGGAGCTCGAACGGCTCTTCGTCGTCACCGCGGGCGGGGCCACGGTGCGACAGGGCCGCGCGTCGATCGGAACGTCGGCGGTGGTAGCGCTGCGTCTCGTCGTGCGTCGAGGTGGCGTGACCTTGGACGCCGAGCTCGCCGACGACCTGACGGTCACGAGTTCGTCGTCGGCGCCGCTGACGTGGCGCCGCACGGGCGACGGCCACTTCGTCTTCGTGCGACCCGCAACGTTCTGGGGCGACGCGCCGGACTTACGGCTGAACGTGCGGGGCCACTGGCGCGCGACCCGCGGCCTCGTCGACGAGGGGTCGGTCTCGAGTTCGCTCGACCAATCCATCGAGGTCGACGTCGCGCCGGTCGGGCCGTTGGTCCCCTTCGTCGTCGGCGCCGAGTCGACGACGGCGCTGGTGCTCCGGCGGCTGTCGGTCGCCCTGCCCTCCTTCGCGCCGAGTGTCAACCAGATTGGCTTCGACAGCTACGACTGGATGGTCGGGGCGATCGCTGTCGTGCCCGAGTCGACGCGCACGGGGCGGGTGGCCCTCTACGTCCACGGCGCCCGGCGGGAACGCTCCGGTGACTGGGGTGTGGACCGTGACAGCGCCTTCGCCTTCGCGCTGGTCGGCGCCTACGACGGCGCGGCCGTCGCCGTCGGCGCCCGGGGGGTCGACCTGCCCTTCAGCTTCGGCGACGTGCCAAGCGACCTACTCGAGTCTCGGTTCCAGTTCGATGACGAGCTGGTCGCCCGGCCCGGGGCGAGCCTGTACGGCGAGACCGTCTGCGCCGACATCCCCTTCTACGGCGAGTTGATCGAGCAGTACACCCGTCTGGCAGACACCGAGGGCCGCATGACGACGAGCGGCACCTTCTTGACCTCGGGCCTCGACCCCGACTCGCCGCCCGCCCGCCGGCCCATTGGTTTGGACGTGGTCGACGTGACGCTCGTGCGTCCGACGAAGGACTCACCGGGATCCGTGGAAGTGGCTCTGTCGGGACCTGTCGGGGCGAACGTCTTCTCGCTCGTCTTGCTTGACCCCGGGCTGGTGGCGCAGGCCCGGGCGCTCTCGCTGAAGCCCGCGGCGTCCGAGCCGACCGACCGGGTCGATCAACTCACCTTCTCGATCACCGCCGGCGCCGTGCTCGCTCACCCGGTCGTGGCGGTCGTCGTGGCGGGCGTGTACCCGGTGACCCACGTGACGTTTCCCTGAGGTCACCGCCGGCGCCAGTCAACGTGATCTGGCCTTCGACCGACCAAAATATCGGTTGCAATCTACGTAAGCAGTCGCTTACACTGACCGGATGGATCTCGCTCTGAAGGCCATCGCCGAGCCCCGTCGCCGCGAGATCCTCCGACTCGTCTGGACGAGCGAGCTGGCGGCGACGGACATCGCCTCGCACTTCGACGACGTGACCCGTTCGGCGATATCCCAGCACCTGGGCGTGCTGCGCCGCGCGAAGCTCGTGGCCGAGCGTCGCGACGGGAATCGGCGGCTCTACCGGGCGAACCCCGAGGAGCTGGTGGCGCTACGGACGTTCCTCGAGCGTTACTGGGCCAGCGGACTCGAGCGTCTCCAGGACGCCGCCGAGGCCGCCCAACGGACAAAGGAGATGTGAGATGGCTGAGGTGGTGTGTGAGGTTCTGATCGACGCCCAACCGTCGACGGTGTTCGAGCTGCTGACCGACCCCGAGCTGCAGCGTCGCTGGTTCGGTACCGAGGTCACGCTCGACCCACGTCCCGGCGGCATCTACAAGACGCTGGTCGCCGGCACCCATCCGGCGTTGGGCGAGTTCATCGAGGTCGTGCCCGACGAACGCGTGGTCTTCTCCTTCGGCTGGGACGAGCCCGACCACCCGATCCCCGCGGGCTCTACGACGGTCGCGATCACCCTCACGCCCGAGGGTGCCAAGACCCGCGTTCGTCTCGTGCACAGCGGGCTGCCCGAGGACGCTGTCCGTGACCACACGCAGGGCTGGAACCACTACCTCGAGCGGATGGTCGTCGTCGCGGGCGGCGGCGACGCCGGGCCCGACGTCATGGGGCCGGGAGAGTAGGACGTTCCACCAGTCGAGGGACCAATGCAGTGCGAAGAGAAGAGGCAGCGATGAGCTCAGATGCGAACACCTGGAAGATGATCCACGCCGAGAGAGCGAGGGTGGCCGACATGCTCGAGGGACTGACCCCGGAGCAGTGGGCGGCCCCATCACTGGTGAAGGGCTGGAGCGTGCACCTCGCCGCCGCCCACATGATGAAGTCCGGCGAGCAGACCACTCCGATGTTCATGACGGGCATGCTGAAGAGCGGGTTCCGGTTCAACGTGATGATCGACCGCGACGTGCACGAGGTGGGCAAGCTCGCTTCGCCCGAGATCATCTCGCGCCTTCGCGCCCGGACCACGACGACCAACAAGCCGCCGGCGCCGACGATGGCGATGCTGGGTGAAGTCGTGGTCCACGGGTACGACATCCGATTCCCCCTGGGGATCACCGACGACTCGGCCGAAGAGGCTCGCCTGGCGTGCCTCGAGATGTTCAAGGCCTCGAACTTCCCGATCCCGAGCAAGAAGCGGATCGCCGGTTTGCGACTGAATGCGACCGACTCGACGTGGTCCAGCGGCGCCGGGCCGGAGGTCAATGGCCCGGTCCAGTCGCTGCTCTTGGCGATAACCGGGCGCCCGGCCGGTCTGGCCGCGCTCTCGGGCGAGGGTGTCGCGTTACTGAAGGGTCGTATCGCGGGCTCGTAGTACCGCGGGGCCGTCGCGAGAGCTGACGACCGAAGTCGATGAGGGGGAGGACCATGGCGAAGGGCACGATGCAGGACCCGTGGAAGCTGACGACGCCGCCGGGCTCGTCGGCCTACGAGATGTACCGGGACCTCGACGGCGATCCGCCGGCGCTGGTTTGCGTCGTCGGATCGACGACCCTCAAGTACCACGTGTCGGCGATCGAGGACCTCCACACCTGGCTAGTCCAGCGGGGGGACTGGGTCGCGCTCGGCGCGGCCGACGAGAACAAGCCGGCAGCCGACGGCACGGTCGAGGCGTGGGGGCGGGCCCCATCCAACCCGGTGGGTGGATGGTACGGCCTGCGAAAGGGCTACCGCGGCCGCTTCGGCATGTACCTCCCACCGCTACTAGAAGAGTTGGCCTTGGCGGAGTTGACTCACGAGGCGCGCAACAATCGGATGCGGGCCATCTGACGCATTCCTCGGTTGTCGCGCAGCGACGTGAAGCGACGAGTGCGCCACGTCGTGAGACTCACGGGGACCCCGCGTCTCCGATCGATCGGCGCGCCAAGTTGAATGCTCTCGTTTCGTCGAGACGGGCCCGCGTTGACTCGACGGTGGTCGGCCGGGACTATATGGTGTGGGGCGTGGAAGCCGTGAGTCCCTTCGCCCGTCAGCACATCATCGAGGTCGCCTCGGGGATGGTCAGGATGTCGGGGAGCAAGGGCCTGCGGGTCGCCGAGGTGGCGGAACGGTCTGGCGTCGACGTGTCAACGGTCGAGAACTTCTTCGACTCGCGAACCCAG
>JAYSQJ010000186.1:0-2269 GCA_043721635.1 Acidimicrobiales bacterium
GCTCGATGGCCCTGCTTGACCGGGCAGGCGATGATGGCAAGACCAAGGAGGTGGATCGAGCGAACAACCTGCTGCTGGCGTCCTGACCGACGTCGCTGAGCCTCACGACGGATCGCTCAAAGTCCACCACTCCACGGGACACGACCTCCAGGCGAAACGGTCATCGGGCGAGAGCTCGCGCATCGTGGCCTTGACCACCGCGGCGAAGACGGCGACATCGGCCTGGCCCGCGTGAAACGCACGGACGAGTGACAGTACGAGTTGGAGGCGTGCCGCGTTGCGGAGGCTGTAGCGCCGACGCCGGCCAAAGCGTTTGTCGATCCAGTCGAGGATTCGCTCGGCCGCGGCGTTACTTCGCGGGAAGCCGTAGAACTGCCTGTGGAACGCGACCTGCTGGCGCACGAGTGCGTCGTTGGTCTGGCACCAACCCTGAAGGACGGGGGCCGACTTGGAGACGGCGAACGCCCGGAATGCATCCCAGTCGTGATTTGACCAGAGCGCCTTGCGGAAGATCTCGGCGTGCTTCGCGAAGTCGGGATCGATGCCGTCGGAACGAGCCGCCTCCTTGAGCACCCGCCCGAGGTGGAACTCGCACGCGTAGAACGTGGCGTTCGGCCAGCGCAGGGCGACGGCGTTGGCGATGGCGCCGGCGCCGTCCGCGACCACCCAGTCGGGGCCGGCGCCGTCGGGGTCGATCTCGTTCAGGAAGTCTGTCCAGGACCTGCCGGTCTCGTCGGGCGCGAGGCCGATCCGCCAGGGCATCAGGCGCTCCCCGGGTTTGTCGCCGCCGACCGCGATGAGCACGGCGCCGCCGCGTTCCTCGGGGTTCCAGAACGGATCGAAGTCCTCCGCACCATACGCCCGGAGGTTGAGCGGCTTGGAATCGAGGATGAGGATCCGTGGGCACGTCGCCGGCGCGAGCACCTTGTCGATCGCCGTCCCGAAGAGGTCGAGGTACCGGGCAGCGAGCGTGTGTTGAGGGCTGGCGTGCCGCATCCCGTGCACGTCTTCCCAGTAGCGATGAGCCTCGAGCCGGACGGTCCGACTCGCTCGGCGGAGTGACATTCCCTGCGCCACGAGCTGCAGGAGGTGGGCAATCTCGGTAGCCGTGTGGAAGTAGTCGGGCGGCGAAATCGGACCCTCGGCGACGCCGGGCTTGATGTCGCACGTCACGCAGTCCTCGCCGGCCGGGTGATGGTCGGTGGTGCGCCGCCGACCGAGGGAGAAGGTGTGTCGGTCGGACCCGTCAGGCGGGATGCAACGGAATCGCTGGCGACGAAAGGGGGCGGTCGTCCAATCGCGCCGGCCCCAGAGCGTGATGTCGCCGCGATGACCCTTGGAGCAGATGGTTGGCCGGTTGGGGATGGCCAGCCGAGGCCGACCCATCCTCAGCCTGGGCGGATCGGTTGCGATCGCGGTTGGCATCGGCTGAAGCCTGCCGCCCGAGCGTGACAGCTTCTGTGGCACAAAGGTCAGGACTTACCAACCGAGCGTGACGCACAAGAAGAAAGCGGTGGCTTGACAGCGATTGAGAGTTATGCGCTTCTAATGTACGATTAGTACGATATGTACAATCGGAGGCGTTCATGGCGGGCAGCATCACCGTAAGCGAGGCAAGGCAGGACTTCGCCGACGTCGTCAATCGGGTGGCCTATGGGAAGGAACGCGTCACCGTCGTGCGCCGCGGTCGTGATCTCGTCGCCATCGTGCCGATGTCGGACGTTCTCCTGCTCGAGGCGATCGAGGATGAACTGGATCTGGCCGCGGCCCGCGAGGCTCTGGCCGACACAGAGGGCGCACAGCGGATCCCGTGGGCGGAGCTCCGAGCCAGACTGGGTCGATAGGTGTCGATGAGGGACGACCACAATCGAATGATGACGACCGACGACCGGCTGGCCGCCCTGGTTGACGAGACCGATCAGGTTCGGCGTTGGGAGCGGCTGCGCGCGTTCGTGACGAGCGAACCGTCAGTTGCCCGCGTCATCGGTGAGCACGGTCTCACCTCGGATGACCCCCGAACGCGCGAGGTGGCCGCGGACGTGCTCGGCTCCGTGGCGAGCGTGGATCGCCCATCTGCCGCTGCGACCGCCGACGTGCTGATCCGGCGGCTGGAGGTTGAGCAAGATGCCGGCGTTCTGGACTCGGTCATCACGGCCTTGGGGCACGCTTGCGACTCACGCGCTCGCGCGGGCGTCCTGAAGCACGCCGAGCACCCGGACGAGAACGTCCGGTTTGCGGTCGCGTGGTCGCTGCCGGCTCTCGACCTCGA
>JAYSQJ010000187.1:0-4178 GCA_043721635.1 Acidimicrobiales bacterium
GCTTTGACCGAACTGCGTACTTCGCCGCCTTCCATCCAGATGCGAACTTCATCTTTTACAACCTCGACGTCGTCCACCCCGATCGCGCAACGTACGAGCGGGCCTGGGATGAGTGGGTGGCCTCGGGCGAACGGATTGTGAGCTGCCGGTCCGAGAACCCAAACGTAAAGTTGCTCGACGACACCACCGCCGTCTTCACTCATGAGGTCTTCACCACCCTGGGATCGGCCAACACCACGACTGACCTCCACGAACGAGAGACCATCGTGTTCTCCAAGTTCGGCGACATGTGGCTCGCCGTCCACGAACACCTGTCACCGTTTCCGGAGTAGGGGAAACCTCACTCCGCGTCTAGTGGTTCGTCGAACGATTCGGTGACCACGTCGCTGAGCAGCCCTGCGCCGACGCGGGGCAAGCGACCGCCACCACCGGCCTGGACCCACAACGGTCGCTGGCCGACCGCTCGCGTCCAGCAAGTCGAGTACTGCGACTACGTCGCCCTCGGGGCGCCGTTACAGTGGGCGCCGTGACGAATGCAAGGGTGGCGAACCCCGAGACGACTCGCATCGGCTGGATTGGCACTGGCGTCATGGGTTCGGCCATGTGCACGCACCTGCTCACTGGCGGCTACGGGGTGACGGTGTTCACGCGGAGCCGCGAACGGGCCGAAGGCCTTCTCGAGGTCGGAGCGACTTGGGCCGGGTGTCCTGCCGACGTGGCCGCCGCGAGCGACGTCGTGTTCACGATGGTCGGGTTCCCCTCCGACGTGCGCGAGGTCACGTTGGGTGAAACCGGCGTCCTTCACGCGATGGGCACGGCCGGCATTGTCGTCGACCTGTCGACGAGTGAGCCGGCGCTCGCCGTCGAGATTGCCACAAAGGCGGCCGAGGGGGGCGTGTACGCCCTGGACGCTCCGGTGTCGGGTGGGGACGTCGGCGCACGCAACGCGACGCTCTCGATCATGGTCGGCGGCCCGCAGGAGGTCTTCGACGCCGTCCAGCCGTGCCTACGACTTCTCGGTACGACCGTCGTGCGCCAGGGTGACAACGGCGCCGGCCAGCACACGAAGATGGCGAACCAGATCCTGATCTCGGGCAACATGGTCGGTGTCTGCGAGGCCCTGCTCTACGCCTACCGCTCAGGACTCGACCTCGAAACAGTCCTCGCCTCGGTCAGCGGAGGGGCCGCCGGCAGTTGGTCGCTGTCGAACCTGGCTCCTCGGATGATCGCCGGGAACATGGCTCCGGGGTTCTACGTCGACCACTTCGTGAAAGACATGGGGATCGCGCTAAACGAGGCGAGCCGGATGCGGCTCTCGCTCCCGGGCTTGGCCCTCGCGCATCAGCTCTACGTGGCGCTCCAGGCGCAGGGGGGTGGCCGCGACGGCACTCAGGCGCTGATCCGCGCTCTTGGCACACTGTCGGGTATCGACTGGGAGGGTCGCTGACGCGACGACGGCGACGGCGACGGCGATTTGGCCTCAACGGCGCGCCGCGCCATTAGCCGCCTGATCGCTTCGCCTCATGGCGCTCGTTACCCAATCGCCGCAAGACCGAACTCGGCATCTCCGTGGTACGTTCCATCCGTGCCGAGCGCTCACCGGAGCATCTTCGATCGACCCGTGCCGACGGCCGACGCAACGTCTCGTTACGGCGACAGACCTGATCAACTGGTCGATCTCTTCGGACTGGAGGAATCTGGTCCCTGGCACGTACTGATCCACGGCGGATTTTGGCGGCCGCAGTACGACCGTTCTCACCTGAGTCACCTCGCGGCGGCGATTGCCGCATCGCGACGTCGTGTCGCCTTGATCGAGTACCGTCGCATCCCTGGTGACCCCGACGCCACGACGTCGGACGTTCTCGCCGCACTGGCCTCGCTGGACGTGTCGGGGGCCACTCTGATCGGGCATTCGGCCGGGGGACACCTCGCGCTGTGGGCCAGTTCATCGCTGCGCGGTTTGGCTCGCGTCGTCGCCGTCGCGCCCGTGGCCGACTTGCCAAGGGCCGAAGCCCTCGGTCTCGGTGCGGGCGCCGTACGGGCGTTCCTCGGAGTACCGGCTACGCAGCGACCGGACCTCGATCCGATGTCGCTCACCCCACTTTGCGAGGTCGTGGTCGTCAATGGCGAGCGCGACGATCGCGTGCCGAGCGGACTCTCTCGCGAGTACGCGGTCGCGAAGCAGGCCCGCTTCGTCGAGCTGGCCAACGTCGGCCACTTCGAGCCAGTCGACCCGTTGTCGCCGGTGTTCGACACGATAGCTGGCGTGCTCGACTAGGGGTTCGGCGTCACGGCTGCCCGCAACGCCGACGGAGCCAGTTGGCTCACGACTCCTGGGCCGCACCATCATGGTCACTGTCACGAGCCACGTCGGCCGGTTCGTCGGAATCGAGCGGCGCTTCATCCTCACTGCTCGTGACCTCGGCGCCGGGAAACGTGACCTCAATCAACTGTTCGGTTCGTCGTTGACTCTGGAGGGCGATAGCCGTGAGCACCTCCTGGTCGGCGACCGTCATAGGGGGCTGCACGATGCTCCTCGGGTAGAGGCGTCGCGTTCGGACCACGTTGCTCTCCGCGGCGTACAGGGTGATGACGGCCGTGAGGTACAAGAACGATAGGAGGCCGAGGATGCTCGCGAAGTATCCGTACAACTGGCTGGCGTGTCGCAACTGGTGGGCCACCAACCACGTGCCGCCGTATTGGAGAAGGCTCCACCCAAGCGCGGCGACCACGGCACCTTGGAGCAGCTTCGCGGTCGCGACGGCCTTGGGGGTCAGGATCCGGTAGCCCAGGATGAACAGGGGGATATTGACCACCAGTCCCGCCACGACGACGACGATCACGGTCCCCACCGCCGCACCGCCCGCGGTGACGAAACCGGCCATGACCGTCGAGATGACGACGTCCAGCACGAGCACCCCTAGGAATGCGATGCTCCGCCCGAGTCGTGGCAAGAAACCCGGTCGTGCGACGTGGGGAACGTTCCAGGCGTCCGCCATTGCGCGTTGTCCAGCCTGAGTCACGCCGAGGGAACCCCAGATCAGGATCACCACACTGACGACGAGACCGACGGCGCTGGTCGACTTGAGCGACGATATGCCGCCGGGGCGGGCCAGTTGCCTCCCGACGACCGGAAACTGCGCCAGCGCCGAGTGGATCACCCGTTGTTGCAGCGCGGCGTCATGGCCGAAGAACAGGCCGAGCAGTGTGAACAGCAAGAGCAGCAGTGGAAAGAGCGAGAGGAACCCGTAGTAGGCCATCAATGCGGCCAACGACCCACAGTTGTCATCGCCGTACTTCTTCACGACCGCAAAGAGGTACGCGGTGGTCCGATGCCTCTGCTGGAAAGCATCGATGCGGCGGATGATCTTCGTGATTGCGTCACCTTCTCGTTGGTCCGAGTTCAGACATCTTGCCCCACATCGAGGAACTGCGGGTCGCGAACCGCCCTTTCAACTGAACGATGACTAGTTGTTGGACCGCCAAGGTGGCTCGAACGCCTCGACAGGGCGAGGCGCCGACGTAGCCCGATATTCCAGGAATGTGGTCGTGCGAACCGTCGCGTCAACGCAAATTTGATTGCAATTAACCCGGATGGTACGGTCACCACAGCATCACGTCAGGGGATCAATGTCGATCACTCGTTTCTTGCGCGCCGTTCGGCTCCGCGTCACTTTGCGGTCGGTACTCGTCACGCCAGTGATTCTCGCGACGATCCTGGTCGGCGTCATCGCCCCCGCGCGAACGGCGAGTGCGGCATTCGCCTGCCAGAGCGTCGGCTACGGCTGCGTGATCGACGGCTACAACGCGACGACGATGAATAACAACTGGGCCACGAAGTACTACGGACCCGGCACCGCGGGCGGAATCGGCAATCCACCTCACAACTGCACGCTCTACGCCGCGTGGATGCTCGCGAACAATGGGTTCCCCGATCCCGGACGCACGTGGGGATACGCCGGTCAATGGGGCCAGACTCTGGCGGCGGCGACGGACGCCAAGCCGGCCATCGGGTCGATCGCCTGGTTTCGTGGCGCAGGAGTGGGCCACGTCGCCTACGTCGCTCAAATCAATTGGACCAACAACACCGTATTGCTCGTGGCCGACAACTACAACGGTGGCCGCGGTGGATACACGAGCAATGGTTGGACGGCCTTCGCGCAGGTCTCCGGTTTCAT
>JAYSQJ010000188.1:0-2966 GCA_043721635.1 Acidimicrobiales bacterium
TGGCGCGGCGCGCGCGTCGAGCGGCTCTGCACCGACGCCGCGCGCCGGGCCTTCCATATCGGCGTGCTCGCCGCGTCCCAGGGTCGCTCGGTGCGCTTCTTCGCCGCGCCCAACGACGCGCCCTGCGACGCCTGCGCGCTCGACGCCGCGTCGGGCGAGCGCCCGGCCGGACAGAACTTCCCTAGCGGCTCCGCCTTCCCGCCCCTGCACGCCGGATGTGCGTGCGCGGTCGTCCCCGTTTGAGAAACGACCTAGGCTGCCAGCGTGCGTAGCCCCACCGACCTGCCTTCGTCGCGCCCCCGCCGACTCGGTCGACTCTCGCGGCGCTTCTGGTTCGGCCTCGCCTTCGCCGTGCTGCTCATCGGCTTCCTGTCGCTGCGCAACCTGGCCGTGCTCTGGACCGACCAGATGTGGTTCTCCTCGGTCGGCCTCGGCAAGGTCTTCACGACCCTGCTGCTGGTGAAGGTCGGACTCGGTCTCGTCTTCGGCGCCGTCTTCTTCTTCATCATGTGGGGCAACCTGCTGCTCACCGACCGCTTCGGCGCGCGCGACCTCTCCTTCGACCCCGAGGACGAGATCGTGCGGCGGTTCCAAAACCTCGTGCACCCCTACGCCAAGCGCATCTACGCCGCCATCGCGCTCGTCATGGGCCTCGTCGCGGGCTTGAACGCGACCGGCCAGTGGCAGAAGTACCTGCTCTTCGCCAACAGCCAGCCCTTCGGCGTGAAGGACAAGTTGTTCCACAAGGACGTCAGCTTCTACGTCTTCACTCTGCCCTTCGTCTCGTTCGTGATCACCTGGGCCTTGGTCGCGCTCTTCGTGGCGCTGATCGTGACGACCGGCTTTCACTACCTGAACGGCGGCATCCGCGCCACGCGCGTCACGCCGCGCGTGGCGCCGCGGGTCAAAGCCCACCTGTCGGTCATCGGCGCGGGCATTGCGCTGATGAAGGCGGCCGGCTACGTGGTGGGCAAGTGGGAGCTGGTCAACTCCACCAACGGCTACACCAGCGGTGCGGGCTACACCGACGTGCACGCTCGCATGCCGGCGCTGACGATCCTGTTCTACCTGTCGCTGGCGGCGGCGCTGATCCTGCTCGCCAACGTGCGCATGCGCGGCTGGTCGCTGCCGGCAGTCGCGGTTGGACTCTGGCTCTTCGTCGCGCTCGTGATCGGCGTGCTCTACCCGACGATCCTCCAGGCGCTCAAGGTGACCCCGAACCAGGACACGCTCGAGGTCCCCTACATCCAACGCAACATCGAGGCGACCCGTGCGGCCTACAACCTCGACCAGGTGAACGTCCACACCTTCGCGGGCTCGACCACGATCTCGAACGCCACCATCAAGGCCGATACCGCGACGCTGACCAATATCCGCCTGTGGGACCCCGCGGCGGACATCGCGCTCGCGACCGTCACAAGGCGTCAGTCGATCCGTTCGTACTACACGTTCTCCACGCTGTCGGTCGACCGGTACTTCGTCAACGGCAAGCTCACCCCGGTGCTGATCGGCGCGCGCCAGCTGAACACGGCGAACCTGCCGAGCCAGAGTTGGGTCAACCAGCACCTCCAGTACACCCACGGTATCGGCGCGGCGGTCGTCGCGGCCAACACCGTCGACGCGAACACCGGCAACCCGCTCTTCGCCATCTCCAACGTGCCGCCCGAATCGACGAGCGGCATGCCGGTACTAACTCAGCCGGGGATCTACTTCGGCATCGCAGACCCCGGCTGGGTGGTCGCCAACACCAAGCAGCCCGAGCTCGACTACCAGGTCAACTCCGGGCCGAAGGCTGGCGTGCCCGTCGAGACCCACTACAACAGCACCGGGGGCGTCGCGGTCGGCTCGCTGTTCAGCCGCCTGGCCTTCGCCATGCGCCTCGGTGACTTCAACTTCCTGATTTCGAATCAGATCACCGCCAAGAGCCGAGTCCTGTTCGTGCGCGACGTCGCCCAGATGGCCCAGAAGGCCGCACCGTTCCTCTCGTTCGACGCGCACCCCTACGCGGTCGTCGCCAACGGCGAGGTCAACTACGTCCTCGACGGCTACACCACCTCGGACCAGTACCCGTACGCGCAGAACGCCTCGAGCCTCAACGTGAACTTCGGGGGGTTGCCGGGCAGCTTCAACTACGTGCGCAACTCGGTGAAGGTCGTCGTGAACGCCTTCACCGGCGCCATGACCTTCTACGCCGTCGATCCCCACGATCCGGTGCTCGCGGCCTACCGTGCGGCGTTCCCGACCATGTTCCACCCGATGGGCGACCTGCCCGCCGCGATCCTCAACCATCTGCGCTACCCGTCGGACATTTTTTCGGTGCAGGCCGACACGCTGGGTCGCTACCACATCACCTCGGCCTCGGCCTTCTACAACGCCTCGGACCGTTGGGAGATCTCGCCCACGACCGGTGAGGGCACGCCCAGCCAGTCCCTCAACAAGACGACCGTCACCGACGCCGCGGGCAACGTGACGTCCTCCCAGCTCGCCGCGATGAGCCCGGTCTTCCAGGTCGGCTCCCTGCCCCAGGCGAACCACCAGCAGCTCCTCGAGTCGATCGCCTTCGTGCCGGCCGGCAACTCCCAGTTCGTCCAGGGGCTCACCGCCTTCATGGTTGCCACCAGCGATCCCGTCGACTACGGGAAGTTGAACGTTTACGTGACGCCACGCGGCACGTCGGTGACCGGTCCGGTCCAGGCCGACTCCGAGATCCAGCAGAACACCAAGGCCGCTCAGACCATCACCCTGCTCGACCAGCACGGCTCCTCAGTGCTGCTCGGCAACAACCTCATGGTGCCGCTCGACCAGAGCGTGCTCTACATCCGCCCGCTCTACGTCACCAGCACGTCGAACCCGCTGCCCCAGCTGCGCTACGTGATTGCGGTCTTCAACCAGCAGGTCGGCATCGAGCCGACGTTGGCCGGGGCGCTCTCGGACGTGCTCGGGGCGAACATCACCCCGAGCGGCCC
>JAYSQJ010000189.1:0-8627 GCA_043721635.1 Acidimicrobiales bacterium
CTTCGCTCGGGGGCAAGGACTCGAACCCTGAATAACTGGACCAGAACCAGTTGTGTTGCCAATTACACCACCCCCGAAGGGCTTGGAAAGCCTACCCGAGAACGGGATCGGACTGCTCGCGCGCTACGGGACGCTCGGTGCGGCGCTCGTCCACGAGCTGAGCCGTCCGTAGCCGATGATGCGCCCGACGCCCACTTCGAAGGTCTCCTTCGCGTAGTACTTCCACAGCGAGTGCGCGACGGTCGGCGAGTTCCCGACCGGCGACGGGTAGGTCGTGAGGCCCTGGGACGAGGCGATCGCCATCGCACGGTCCTCGTGGAAGGGGTCGGTGACCGTCAGCACGCTCACGATGTGCAGCTTCTTCAACTGCGCCGTCACGGTCGCCACGTTCTGCCAGGTGTCGTGGCCCGAGCCCTGCACGACCCGGTTCGCCGCGACGCCGTGGCGCTCGAGGTACGAGGCCGAGACCTCGGCCTCGGTGAAGACGTCGCCCTTCAACTTGCCGCCCGTGACCACGACCCACTGGGCCCGGTGGTCGTGCCACAGCATCAGCGCGTGGTCGAGCCGGGCCTGCAACTCGGGCGAGGGCCGGCCGTTGTCCTCGGTGGTGCCAAAGACGAGGATCGCCTGGGCGCTCTTCGAGGAGTGCTCGTGACCGGTCAACCAGATCTGGACGAAGGTGACCGCGAAGTAGAGCACGAGGACGCTGAACGCCAGCGACGCAATGCGTGCCACCAGCTTGAGGGGGCCGAAGATCACGCGCCGGCGCGCTCGAGGGCAAAGCGCAGCCGGTGCAGCGTCGCCTCTCTCCCCAGCAGTTCGAGCGATTCGAAGAGCGGCGGGCCCACGGACCGCCCGGTGACCGCGCAGCGGATCGGCGCCTGGCTCTGGCGTAGCGCCACCCCGAACGTCTCGCCGAGGGCCAACGTCGCGTCGTGCAGCACCGCAGCGCTCCACTCGACGGTCTCGAACGTCGAGAGGGCGCGGCGCAGCAGGTCGCGGCCGAGCGGGTCACGGGCGATCGTCTTCTCGAACGACGCCTCGTCGAAGGCCACCTCGTCGAGGAAGAAGAAGTCCACCATCGAGGGGACCTCGCCCAGGGTCGCGACGCGCTCCTGGACCAGGGGGGCCACCTTGGCGAAGAGATCGTCGCTGAACTGCTCCTTGGTCCAGCGCGCCTCGCGGTCCGTCGGGCACCACGGCGTCGTCCACGGGCGCACCCACGGGGCGCACTGCTCGACGAACTCTGTCGCCGAGAGCGCTCGGATGTACTCGCCGTTCATATGGGTCAGCTTCTTCACGTCGAAGAAGGCCGGCGAGTGCGACACGTCCTCGAGACGGAACTGCTCGACCAGCGTCGAGCGAGGAACGATCTCCTCGTCGCCGCGCGGACTCCACCCGAGCAGGGCCAGGTAGTTCACGAACGCGTCGGGGAGATAGCCCCGGTCGCGGTAGGACTCGACCGCGACCGGGTCCTTGCGCTTGGAGAGCTTCTTGCGCTGCTCGTTGACGAGCATCGGCAGGTGCGCGTACTGGGGGTGGGCCACCACGCGGACCCCGGGGCAGTGGTTGAGGGCCTCCCACATCATCACCTGCTTGGGGGTCGTGGGCAGGAGGTCCTCGCCGCGGATGACGTGGGTGATTTCCATGGTGCGGTCGTCGACCGCGTTCGCGAGCGGGTACAGCACGACGCCGTTGGACTTGACGACGATGAAGTCCTCGTAGCTGTCGTGGGGGAACGACACGTCGCCGCGGATGATGTCGGGCACCACCGTCGAGCCGCCGGCGGGCACCGCGAAGCGCAGCGCGGTGTGCTCGGAGCGAGGAACGTGGCGACTCCGGCAGTGGCCGTCGTAGCCGGGCTTGGAGTTGTCCTTGATGCGTTCGTCGATCTCCTCGCGGGTGCAGTCACAGGCGTAGAGGTGGCCGTTGGCGAAGAGCGCCTCGGCCGCCGCGACGTGATCGCCCAGCAGCTCACTCTGTCGAAACGGCCCCTCGTCGAAGTCGAGGCCCAGCCACGCCATTGCGGTGATGATCCCCTCGTGCCACTCGTCGCGATTGCGCTCGGCGTCGGTGTCCTCGATGCGCAGGATGAACGTCCCGCCGGTCTGACGCGCGAAGAGCCAGTTGAAGAGGCTGGTGCGCGCGGACCCGACGTGGAAGAAGCCCGTCGGAGACGGGGCGAAACGGACGCGCGGTCCGGTCACGGTCTACTCCTCAAGGGAGATGGCCCCGTTGGGGCAACTGGCCACCGCTTCGCGCAGCCGCTGGTCGAATTCTGGTCCGGGGTTCTCGTTCAGCACGTACAAGAACCCGTCGTCGCGCACCTCGAAGACTTCGGGGGCGATGCCCATGCAGACGGCGTTGCTGGTGCAGAGATCGTAATCGACGATGACTTTCATAGGGCTCCTTCGAGTGACGACCGAACACATTGTAGTTGGGTCGCTCCGGTGGGGTCGACTGCCTACACTTCAGGTCGTCGCGATGAGGAGGTCCCATGGAGAAGCGCGCACTCGGATCGCTGCGGGTGTCGGTCGTCGGCGTTGGTTGCAACAACTTCGGCGCCCGTCTCGACCAGGGGGCCACGTCGCGCGTCGTGCGCGGCGCCCTCGACGCCGGCATCAACT
Source organism: Acidimicrobiales bacterium (assembly GCA_043721635.1). GTDB lineage: Bacteria > Actinomycetota > Acidimicrobiia > Acidimicrobiales > RAAP-2 > RAAP-2. The sequence continues at coordinate 2,628 of JAYSQJ010000189.1, forward strand.
TCTTCGACACCGCCGATACCTACGGGGCCACCACGTCCGAACAGTTCCTCGGGCGGGCCCTCGGGGCGCGTCGCGACGAGGCGGTCGTCGCGACGAAGTTCGGCATGCCCGTCGACGACACCCGCTTCGGCGCCCATCCGACCTACGTGCGACAAGCCTGCGAGGACTCGCTGGCGCGCCTCGGCACGGACCGGATCGACCTCTACCAACTGCACTACCCCGACGCCACCGTGCCGATCACCGACACCCTGGGCGCCCTTGGCGAACTCGTCGCCGAGGGCAAGGTCCGCGAAATCGGATGCTCGAACCTGACCGTTGCCCAACTCGACGAGGCCCGCGACGGCGTCGGTGACGGACCGGCCTTCGTGTCGGTGCAGAACCAGTACTCGTTGCTGGCGCGCGAGCCGGAGCGTGACGGCGTGCTCGACGCCTGCGCGCGCCTCGGCCTCGGCTTCTTGCCCTTCTACCCACTGGCCAACGGTCTCCTGACCGGCAAGGTCCAGCCCGGCGAGCCGATTCCCCAAGGCACGCGCCTCGCGATGATGTCCGCCGAGCGCAGCGTGCACTGGCTGAGCGACGAGCTGCGGGGCCGCGTCGGCGCACTGCTCGCCTACGCCGACGAGATCGAGGTCCCGATCCTCTCGCTGGCCTTCTCCTGGCTGCTCAGTCACCGCCAGGTGTCGAGCGTGATCGCCGGGGCGACGAGCGTCGAGCAGGTGCGCGCCAACGCCGGTGCGGTACGCACACTCCCCGACGACGTCGTGGCGGCCCTGGACGTCCTGACGCGCTAGCTGGACTTGACGGCCGCCACCATCTTCGTGAGCGTGTCCTTGGCGTCGCCGAAGACCAGCGTGGTCTTGGGGTTGTAGAGCAGCTCGTTCTCGATGCCGGCGAAGCCGGGACGCATCGAGCGCTTCAAGAAGACGACGTTCTCCGCCAGGTCGGCCTTGATGATCGGCATGCCGTAGATCGGCGAGCCGGGGTCGTCGTGGGCGGCCGGGTTCACGGTGTCGTTCGCGCCGACGACCAAGGCGACGTCGGCGGTCGCCAGCTCGGAGTTCGCCTCGTCCATCTCGACCAACTGCTCGTAGGGGACGTTGGCCTCGGCGAGCAGCACGTTCATGTGCCCGGGCATGCGTCCGGCCACCGGGTGGATTGCGTAGAAGACCTCGATGCCCTTCTTCTCAAGCACCTCGGCGAGCTCGCGCAGCACGTGCTGGCCCTGCGAGACGGCGAGGCCGTAGCCCGGGATGAAGACGACTCGGCTGGCGAAGCCGAGCAGTATCGCGATGTCCTCGGGCGTGCCCGAGCGCACGCTCGCGCCGTCGGCCCGGGTGGTGGCGCCACTCGCGGTGACCTTCGAGCCGAAGGCGGAGAAGAGGACGTTGGAGAGGCTGCGGCCCATGGCCTTGCTCATGAGGCGCGTGAGCAAGATACCCGAGGCGCCGACCAGGGTGCCGGCCACAATCAGCAGGTTCGAGCCCAGCGTGAAGCCCGAGGCGGCGACCGCGAGGCCGGTGAAGGCGTTAAGCAGCGAGATCAGCACCGGCACGTCGGCGCCGCCGATGGGCAGCACGAAGATCACGCCGAGGACCAGGGCCAGGGCGAACAGCACCCACAGCAGCGGGGTCGACGAGGTCACGAGGATCGTCACGATGATCGCGACCGACGCCAGCCCCACGACCCCGTTGATGGCCTGCTGGCCGGGGTAGGTGATCGGCCGGCCGGTCATGAGCTCCTGGAGTTTGGCGAAGGCGATCGCCGAGCCGGAGAAGGAGAAGGTGCCGATCAGGACGCCGAGCAGGACCTCAAGGGTGACGTAGGTCGCGGGGTGGGTCGACTTGATGTGCACGAACTCGGTGATCGAGACCAGCGCCGCGGCGCCACCGCCGACGCCGTTGAAGATCGCCACCAACTGCGGCATGGCGGTCATCTTCACGAAGCGCGCAGTGGGCACCGCCACGATGAAGCCAATGAACATGGCGAGCAGGATCAGCCCGACGTGGCGCAAGGAGTGGCCGTCGACGTACTTGAAGAACGTCGCGACGATCGCCACGGTCATGCCGAAGGCCGCGACCATGTTGCCCCGGCGAGCGTGCTTGGGACTGCCGAGGCCCTTCAGGGCGACCACGAAGGTCGTGGCCGAGAACAGGTACAGCAGGTCGATGAGCGTTTCGCGACTCACGGGGTTACCTCTTCGTTCGTCGTGGCCTGGGGCTTCTTGGCCTTCGGCTTGAACATCTCGAGCATGCGGTCGGTCACGACGAATCCGCCGACCACGTTGAGGGTCGCGAGGATCACGGCGAGGAAGCCCAGCACCTCTTGGAGGTTGCTCGTCGCCCCCCCCAGGATCAGCATGGACCCGACGAGGATGACACCGTGGATGGCGTTCGAGCCGCTCATGAGCGGCGTGTGCAGGATGCTCGGCACCTTCGCGATGATCTCGGTGCCGACGAAGATCGTCAGCATCAAGACGGTGGCGTACTGCAACAGCGAGTTACCCATCAGGCGTTCTCCTTCAATGCGGGGGTGATGGCCACGTGGGGCACGCCCAGCGCCTCGGCCGTCGGTGCGTGGTTGACCGCGCCGTCGCGCGCCACCGTCACACCGATGACGACTTCGTCGTTCCAGTCGGGACCGAGCTGACCCTTGGTGCCAAAGAGGCCGAGCAACTTCAACACGTTGTTCGCGAACATGAAGCTCGCGTGCGCGCCCATCTGCGCGGGCGGGTTCGCCATGCCGACGACCCGCACGCCCTCGTGCTCCACGACCTCGCCGACCCTGGTCAGTTCGCAGTTGCCGCCGCCGTCGGCGGCCATGTCGATGACCAGCGAGCCCTCGCCCATCGCCTCGACCATCGCGGCCGTCACCAGGATCGGCGACTTGCGCCCGGGTACGGCCGCGGTCGTGATCACGATGTCGGCGTTGGCGACCTCGCTGAGCAGGGCCGCCTGCTGCTGGGTGCGCTCGTCATCGGTGAGCTCGCGGGCGTAGCCCCCGGCCGCGTCGGCGGTCACGTCGAGCTTGACGAAGACCGCGCCGGCCGACTCGGCCTCCTCCTTCGCCGCGGAGCGCACGTCGTAGGCGCGCACCTTCGCGCCGAGTCGCTTGGCGGTCGCAATGGACTGCAGGCCGGCCACGCCCACGCCCATGACGAGCACCTTGGCCGGGCGGATGGTGCCCGCGGCGGTCGTGAGCAGCGGGAAGAAGCGGTCGAAGTAGATCGCCCCGGTCAGCGCCGCGCGGTACCCCGACACGGTCGCTTGGGATGAGAGGGCGTCCATGTACTGCGCGCGCGAGATTCGCGGCAGCAGGTCGAACGAGAGGATCGTCACGCGGCGGTCGTTGAGCGCCTGGACGACGTCGAGAGTCAACAGGGGCGAGAGGAACGACAGATGGAGCGAACCTTCGGGCAGCTGGCCCGCTTCGGCGACCGTCGGAGGGTTCACGCGCAGGTTCACCTCGCCCGAAGGCGAATCGACGATGGTCGCTCCGACGTTCTGGTAGGCCTCGTCGGTGTAGTGGGCCAGCTGACCGGCGCCACGTTGGACCAGCACTTCCCAACCGTCGCTGACGAGGGTCTTCACGGCGTCGGGCGTGAGAGCGACACGTGTCTCTCCCGCACGCGACTCCCTATAGAGCGCAATTTTCATACTCCGTTTCTAGCAGCCGCGCCAGAAACGCTCCGGGGGTCTTTGGACCCTAAAGCGACGGTACCTCACGCGTCCACCCCCTTGCCAGAGATACGGGGCCATCGCATCGCCGCAGGTCGGAGTGGGTGAATCCAATAGGTTCGTCGACGCGAGGAGTCACACCTCGCGACGACGCATCTCGAAAGTCGAATGGCTAATGACCTCGCACCCAGACCGAGAATCGGCGCCGACCGTCGTCGAGGGTCCTCGTGCGACCATGGTGACGCGTCGACCCGTCAGAGTAGACAAGGTGCCATGAAACCATTCGTCGCCCCCGTGAAGTCGCCCATTGGGTCCTGGGGTGTCGAAGGCACTGAACTGGGAATCACCCGTGTCTACATGCCCGGCGAGAAGAGACCGTCGTCGCGAGGGACCGCGCCGAAGGCCGTCGCGAAGGGCGCCGCCCAGCTCGAGCAGTACTTTGCCGGCACCCGGCGCACGTTCGACGTCAAGCTGGCCCAATCGCCGGCGACCTCGTTCCAGCGCGACGTCTGGAGCGCCCTGTGCGACATCCCCTACGGTGAGGTGCGGACCTACGGCGACGTGGCGAGGGCCACCAACCGGCCCCGCGCGATGCGCGCCGTCGGCAACGCCAATCACGCCAACCCGTGGCCGATCATCGTCCCGTGTCACCGGGTCGTCAGTGCCAGCGGCCTCGGCGGCTACGGCGGAGGGGCGGGCGTGAAGCGTTTCCTGCTCGATCTCGAAGGGGTGCACTACCCCTGATCGGCGTCGCGCGGTGGCTGGGGCAGGAGGCTCCGGTGCACGGCGACGTTCCCGTGCGCCTCACCGGACTGCGTGGCGACCGAAAGCCGTCGGATCGCGCGCCCGGCAATCCACAGCAGCCCAATGGCGAGGGGCACCTCCCACGCCGCGGCTGCCATTCCGCTCTGCCAGAAGTCGCCTCGACGGGCCGTCGTGATGTCGAACCACGCGTCGACGAGGAAGAGCGTGGCCGAGACGCTGGCGAACATGATGAACACCGCGCGTCGGCGCCACGCCGCCCACGCCGCGAGGAACATCATTACGGTCTCGGCGACGTCCAGCCCGACCCAGGCGAGGTCCCAGTGGTTGGCCACGTAGTTGCGCGGCAGACGCAGCCCCAGGTAGATCGTCCAGACGATCTCCACCGAGGCCGTCGTCAGCAACAGCACCAGCAAGGGACCGCGCGCAATCCGTAGGCGAATCGGCCGGGCCATTGCGCCTCAGCGGGTGACGGCCACGGGCTCGGCCAGGGCCTCGAACATCACCCGCGCCCCGTCGGCGAGGCTCTGGCGTTCGCGGTCGTCGAGCACGTCGAAGTAGCGCGCCACGAGCGAGGACGTCAGGACCTCGGCCTCGTCCTTCTTCGCCGCGAGCTCGGGTGTGACCTCGGGAATCTCATCGTCCTCGTAGCCGTGCATCTTGAAGAGGTTGACGTCCTGGAGGTAGACCGCCTCCACCGGCGCGAGTCCCATTTCATCGACGGCGTCGATGTGCACGCATCCACGCAGCTCGCGCATCAGGATCGCCCCGAGGTAGGCCGCGTGCACCGGGTTCACCGGCGCGTCGAACTTCTTGTAGCCGTCGACCAGGAGGTGGCGCCCTCCCTCCACCGAAGCGGCGACCTTGAACGCGGCCTTCGCGAAGGCGTCGAGGACGCTCGGATCGATCGCGCCGAAGGTCCGATCGGCGAAGGAGTAGGCGGCCTTCAGGTAGTCCTTCGAGATCTGCACCGGATCGGCCTTGGTCTTGGCCTCGGTCCACATCCGCTCGAGGTGCCTCGGGTGAAAAAAGTGAAACGCCCCGATGACCACCTCGACATCGACGTCGCCCAGGGTGCCGCCGCGTCCGAGGCCGTAGAACTCGTAGGCGTTGAGGCCCAGCTCCTTGCCGAACTCGCGGGTTGCGGGATCGAAGTAGAAGGACATGCCCACGTACTGGATCGGGTGGGCGACGGCGTCGGCGAGTTCGGTGGAGTTCATGGTCCCGACCTTACGCTCGATGCGCCGGGCGCCCGTCAGGCCAAGACGCGCGGAGCGTCACGGCGAACCCGCAGCTCGATCGACGAGCCCCGCTCGACCGCGACGAATCGTGCCGTCCCCCCGTGGTGGGTGACGATCTCGGTGACGATCGCCAAACCGAGGCCGGTGCCCCCCGAGTCGCGGCTGCGCGCCCGGTCGGCCCGCACGAATCGGTCGAACAGCCGACCGCTTCGGGCGACGTCGACGCCCTCGCCGTCGTCGGCGACGGTGACGACCGCTTCGGGCCCCTCGTAGTGGGAGTCGAAGCGCAGCTCGCTGGTGGCGTAGCGCATTGCGTTATCCAC
>JAYSQJ010000190.1:0-3753 GCA_043721635.1 Acidimicrobiales bacterium
TCATCTCCTCAGACCGCTAGAAGCTCTTGGTGTCGGCCTTCAAGGGCTTCCACGGCCAGTCCTTGGGAGCCCCCTCCTCGGCGACGACGCGGTTCGCGATGGTGCCGATGCCCTCGACGGTCACCTCGATGACGTCACCGGGCGTCAACCACACCGGTGGCGTCCTCGCGAAGCCAACCCCTCCCGGGGTGCCGGTGGCGATGACGTCGCCGGGGCGAAGGGTCGTGAACGACGAGAAGTACTCGACGGCCTTGGCGACGCTCACGATCATGTCCGACGTCCGTGCGTCCTGCATGACGTTGCCGTTGAGGGTCGTCGTGATCGCCAGATCCGTCACGTCGACCTCGTCGATGGTCACGACCTCGGGTCCAATGGGCATCGTCCCTTCGAAGTTCTTGCCCGGCGTCCACTGGGTCGCCGCGCGCTGCCACTCGCGAGCCGAGCCGTCATTCATGACGGCGTAGCCCAGGATCGCGTCGAAGGCGTCGGCGGCCCTGATGTAGCGTCCGCCCTTTCCGACCACGATGGCCAGCTCACCTTCGTAGTCGAATCGCTCGCTCAGATCGGGCTTGACCATGTCGTCGTAGGCGCCAATGACGCTGCCCGCACCCCTTACGAACGACTCCGGCCAGGTCGGAACCGCCCGACCACCTTCGATGGCGTGGTCGGCGTAGTTGACCCCGAGGCAGAGGACCCGGCTGGGGTTCGGCGTCGCGGGAGCGAAATCGGTCTTGTCGAACGACGTGCCCGGCTGGGACGAGGCCGACCGGGCGGCGTCGAGTGCCGCGCTGCCGCCCTCGGCCACTCCATTGATGCTCGAGAGCGCGTCGTTGCCCGACGCGTCGGCGAGGTCCACGTACCCCTCGCTGCCCCGCACGTGCAGCCGAAGTCCCCTCGAGGTCCTGATCGTTGCGAACCTCACTGGGGCCTCCTCGTAGTCCGTAACCCAATTGGTTGAATTGGTTGAATTCTGACAATAATAGACCCATATTGGTTGGCCGTCAATCGTTATTTGTGAGACTAGTAAGAGGAATGGCGACACGATATTTGTAAAATTGGTAGAATTGGGCGAAGTACCGAGCAACGAAAGGAATGGCATGCGAACGGTTGCCAGTGAGCGGTTCCGCGACATCGCCGAGATAGTACTGAAGGACGCGGCCCAGAAGGGGTTACCGGCCGGAGGTCGGCTGCCGACGGAGCGAGAACTCGCCGAGGGTCTGCAACTCTCACGCTCCACGGTGCGCAGTGCGATGGCCCTGCTCGAAGCCGAGGGCGCGGTGTCTCGGGAGGTCGGCCGGGGCACGTATCTTCGCCGCGATCCCCAGAGTCCGGTCGTCGACCTCGACTGGGACGTGATTCAGCCCTACGCCGTCTTGAAGGACGTCGGACCGGCCGACGTGATGGCAGCCCGACAGCTCCTGGAACCGGCGGCCATGTACTCGGTCGTCGCCCAGGCGACCGAAGCCGACTTCGACGAAGTAGATCGCTGTCTCATCGGCTGCGAGAATGCCGCTGACTACGACGAGTTCGAGATGTGGGACCTCTCATTTCACCGCAGCCTCGTGCTCGGCTCGCACAACGCGCTGCTGGTGCGGATGTACCTACTCATCGAGGTGGCGCGCAAGGGCGCGCTGTGGGGAAGCCTGAAGCGCCGCAGCGACTCGAGCGATCGGCGCGAACACTACTGCGACCAACACCGCGCCATCGTGACCGCGCTTCGCAGTCGCGACGCGCGCGGCGCCCACGACGCAATGGCCGCCCATCTCGACGCGGTGGAGGCGTCGCTGCGTATGGGTGCACGGTCCCGATAACACCATTGGCTCAACGGTGCTCGGACCGTCGTACGCCGCTGCCCCTACGGCCGTGATCGAGTTGATTGCCCGGCCGCGGTGCGATCGCGCCGATTCGACGCTCAACGCCCGGCGAGTCCGGTCGTCACGCCGACGGAGGCGTTGTATTTCGCGAACGCGCGGCGCACTGCATTGAGGTCCGGCCGAGCACTGAGCACGAGGCTGAGCAGTATTCGGGCCTTGGGGCCGTCGAGGAAGCCGGCCGGTATCAGTCCGCGCGCGATGAGGTCCCGTTCCGAGCCGGGGAAGCCGTAGGTCGCCTGCAGGACCTCGCCGGCGCCGGTACGCGTCGCCAGTACCACCGGGATGCGCGCCGCCAGGTCGCCGAGCTGTGGCACGACCCGCGCTGGCACGTGACCGGCGCCGAAGGCCTCGACCACGAGACCGGCGTAGCCACTGGCCTCGACGTGCGCGAGCAGCCCCATGTCGTCTCCGACGCTCGCGGTCAGTAGCGCGACCGGCGCGATGACGGCGGCGGGGTCCACGACCGGACCCTCCAGTCGTGCGAGCCGCATCACGACGCGGCACCGCCCTTCGGAGACCCAGCCGATCGGGCCCGCACTCGGCGAGCGCAGGGCGCCGGTGCTCGAGGAGTGCATCTTTCGCACGAAGCGGGCCGCGTGGATCTCGTCATCGAAGACGACGACCGTGCCGAGCCCGCTCGCCTCGGCCGACGAGGCGACCTGCACGGCGGCCAGCAGGTTGGCCGGGCCGTCCGCTCCGGCCATCGTGGGATTGCGCATTGCTCCCGTCACCACCACGGGGCGCTCGCCGCGCAGCAGTACGTCGAGGGCGAACGACGTCTCTTCGATCGTGTCGGTTCCCTGGATCACCACGACGCCCGACGTCCCTTCGTCGAAGCGTCGCGAGATCTCACCGGCGAGTTCCACGAGGTCCGCCAAGGTTATGTCACCCGACGGGATCTGGCGGAAAGCGACGGCATCAAGTTCAGCGACCCCGCGCAGTAGCGGGACCGCATCGACCAGTTCGTCGACCCCGAGACGGGGCGTCACTCCGCCACCATTCGCGCCCACATCCGTCGGCGTCGCGGCGATCGTGCCACCCAACGAGAAGATCGTCACCCGCGGAGTCCGTGCCTGTTCGTTCACGTTTCACTTTCATGCCTGGTAGGTGGAAACAAGGTTAGGGGCAGCCTTCGCCCGCGTCGAAGAAGCGCGGTGGCGCGGGCTCTGCCACTGGGAATCACGTAGTTCATCACGTAGCCGAACGAGACCCGGGCGAGCGAATTGGCGAAACCGGTACTTCCGAGAGTGGACGAATCGTGCACTCCTGCATTCCAGCACCCGTCGACCACCTCGACACGGCACCGCGCGCGGCTCCGTCAGCGACCGTGGCGCAGGAGCAATAATCAGACAATCGCTCGTCCCCCCCGGATCCGACGCCGGGTGTCCCAGAGAACGGCGTTCCAGGGGAACTCGCGCAACGTCCGTGGCATCACGCGGTGGGCCACGACGACGAGGCGACAGAACACGTCGAACAGTCGCTGGCGACGCGGACTCCACACCAGCCCGAGCTCGTGGCGAAAGACGACGGGCAAGAATCCCGTCGTGATGAGTCGATGCGTCGGTCCGACGACGAGGCGAAGCGGCGCCGGGAGGAAGTCCAGTGACGCCACGCCGCGAAGGAACGCCCGGGTCGCCTCGTCCATCGAGACCCGGGCCAGGCACTCGTCCCAGTAGCGCTCGAAGGCGGCCCGGTCGGTCGGCCACATCGAAGAGGGCACCTGCAGCGTGGTCGCGAAGCGCGAACTGCGCCGGTAGAGCCCGTCGAGTGTCGAGGCGGTGATCGATCGGCGCAGGAGGGTGACGGCGTCCTCGAGTCCCCGGTACATGCAGGCGGCGACCCAGAGTTGGAGCTCAGGGTCGAAGGCGCTGTAGGCGAC
>JAYSQJ010000191.1:0-11749 GCA_043721635.1 Acidimicrobiales bacterium
GTCGTAGCGCGCAGTCTGGCGCTCGACGAGGCGTGGCGCTTTGTCGTGGTCGTGCCCGACCAACAGCTCGCGACGGCCGACGCGCGCCGGGTGTTGCCAACCCAGGTCCCCTTCGCCGACGCCGTCAGCAACCTCAACGCCATGGGCCTCTTGCTGGCCGGCCTCGCCGACCACCGCGCGTTCGTCCCCTCGGCGATGGACGACGCCCTCCACCAGCCCTACCGGACGTCGCTACTGCCGTTCGCCGGGCCGCTGCTCGCGGCGCTGCGTGAGGGCGGCGCGGCCGGCTCGTGCTGGTCGGGGGCCGGCTCCACCATGCTCGGCCTCGCGACCCTCGACACGGCGCCCGGGGTGGCGACGGCCGCACGCGCGTTTCTCGACGACGAGGGCGTGGCCGGGACCGTGCACGTGCTCGGCGCCGACCGCGTCGGTCTCACGACGTCGTGAGCGAGCAAACGGACTCCTCCCATCGCGTTTTCGGCGGCGCGGGCTACATGCTTCTCGGCGCGACGTTGATCCAGTGGGCGGCCGCGCTGGTGACCCACGTCTTTGACTTGATCGGCCCGTCGGCGACCAGTGCGTGGCGCTTCTTGCTCGGCGGCGTCGTGCTGCTGGGCTTCACGCGGCCGAAGCTGCGCACCTGGACGCGACGTCAGTGGATGGGGGCCCTGGTGCTCGGAGCGTCGGTCGCGGCGATGAACCAGTGCTTCTTTCAGGCGATCGACCGAATCCCGCTGGGCTCGGCGGTGGCCATTGAGTACCTCGGTCCGTTCCTCGTGTCGGCGCTCGCCAAGCGCTCGAAGCGTCACTTCGCCTTCGTGGTGCTCGCCGGACTCGGGGTGTTCGCGATCGCCCATCCGGGACGAGGGCTCAACGTCGGCGGAGTCCTCTTCGCGTGCGGTGCCGGTCTCGGGTGGGCGGCGTACGTCTTCGCGGCCCATCGCGTCGGCGCCCAGTCCGAAGGTTTCGGGGGACTCGCCGTCTCGATGGCGTTCTCCGCCCTGTTCACGTTGCCGATGTCGATCAGTTCGGCCGGTTACGTGCTCGGCCATCCCTCGGTGCTCGCACGATTGGCCCTGGTCGCCACGATGTCGATCGTGCTCGGCTTCGCGTGCGAGCTGCAGGCGTTGCGACGCCTCAAGCCCTCGACGGCTGGCGTCCTGTTCGCGTTCGATCCGGCCGTTGCGTTCGCTATTGGACTCGTGATCCTCGGCCAGGCCATCCATCCATGGGACCTCGTCGGGACGATCTGTGTCGTCGCGGCCGGTGCGGGCGTGACGATGGACGCCGCCAACGGCGAGCAGAATCTCGTTCTGTAGCATGGTTCGGTGGAAACGCCGCGAACCTTCTCGATTCGGACCTTCGGCTGCCAGATGAACGAGCACGACTCCGAGCGCCTGGCCGGGCTGATGGTGGCCGACGGGCTGGAGCGCGCCGAGGAGGGGGCCGAGGCCGACGTCGTCATCTTCAACACTTGCACGATCCGCGAGAACGCCGACCTCAAGCTCTACAGCGCGCTGGGCCACCTGAAGGCCGAGAAGGAGCGCCGCCCCGCCATGCAGATCGCGGTCGGGGGCTGCATGGCCCAGCAGGAACGAGGACGGGTGCTCGAGAGGGCTCACTGGGTCGACGTGGTCTTTGGCACGCACAACCTCGCCTCGGCGCCGCGCCTCCTCGAACGCTCGCGCACCGAGGGACCGCTCGTCGAGGTCCTCGACGCGCCCGATCCCGAGGCGAATCGCGACATGGCCCCCGCGCTCTACGCCGTGCGCGAAAGTCCGTTCGCCGCGTGGATCACCATCCAAACGGGCTGCGATAACACGTGCGCCTACTGCATCGTGCCCGCGGTGCGCGGCGCCGAGATCAGCCGGCCGTTCGACGACCTGGTGGCCGAGGCGACGATGCTGGCCGGCACGGGCGTGACCGAGGTGACCGTGCTCGGCCAGAACGTCAACTCCTACGGTCGCGACATCACGCGGCGCCGTCCGCTGTTCGCGCAGTTGCTGCGCGCCCTCGGCGAGGTCGAGGGCCTCGAGCGGATCCGCTTCACGAGTCCCCACCCGAAGGACCTGCGGCCCGAGACCATCGCCGCCATGGCCGAGACTCCGACGGTCTGTCCCCAGCTGCACCTCCCGCTGCAGTCCGGGTCGAACCGGGTGCTCGCGGCCATGCGACGCGGCTACACCGTCGAGCGCTACCTGGATCGCCTGGGCGCGGCCCGCGCGGCGATCCCCGACCTCGCGGTCACCACCGACCTCATCGTCGGGTTCCCGGGCGAGAGCGACGCCGAATTCGACGAGACGCTCGAGGTCGTGGCGCGATGCGAGTTCGACTCCGCCTACACCTTCATCTTCTCGCCGCGCGAGGGCACGCGCGCGGCGACCATGAACGACCGGTTCGTGGGCGCCGACGTGATCAAGGAGCGCTTCGAGAGACTAAAGGTGGTTCTCGACCGCTCGGCGCTGCGCCGGCACGAGGCCCGCGTCGGGCGTCGCGAGGAGGTCCTCGTCGAGGGCCCTTCGCGCACGAATGACGCGACGCTCTCGGGCCGCACCCGACAGGGCAAGCTCATCCACTTCCCGGCCGGCGACGAAGCCCTGCGTCCCGGCTCGCTCGCGATGGTCGACGTTCTCCACGGGGCGCCGTACCACCTGCTGGGGGAGTACTCCTCGACGGTGCGCGGACCCCGCCACAAGGTCCGCATCCCACTGCTGAGCTCGTGAGCGCCGGCGCGGCCGTCGCGCTGGTCGGGCCGACCGCCTCGGGCAAGTCGGCGCTCGCCCACGCGCTCGCCTCGCGCAGTGTCGACGTGTCGGTGCTCTGCGTCGACGCAATGACGGTCTATCGCGGCATGGACCTCGCCACGGCCAAACCGACGTCCCAGGAGCGAGCTGAAGTTGACTACCGGCTGCTCGACCTCGTCGCGCCGAGCGAGGAGTTCACTGTCGCTCAGTACCAGGTGGCCGCGCGCGAGGCGCTGGGTGAAGTGTGGTCCGCCGAACGGCGCGCACTCTACGTCGGGGGCACCGGGCTCTACGGACGGGCCGTCCTCGACGACCTCGAGATCCCGGGCCAGTACCCCGAGGTCCGCCCCGACCTCGACCGGCGCGCGACGACCGACCTCGCCGGGCTGTACGCCGAGTTGGCGGAGCTCGACCCGGTCGCGGCCGGTCGCATGGAGGCGACCAACGCCCGTCGCGTCGTGCGCGCGCTCGAGGTGACCCTCGGCAGTGGCCGGCCGTTCTCCTCCTACGGCGAGGGCCTGCTCCACTACGGCCCCGTGCGCGTCGTGCAGGTCGGACTGCGCAGCGACTTCAACGAATTGGACGAGCGGATCGAGCGGCGCTTTCGTGCGTGGATGGACCAGGGCCTGCTCGGAGAGGTGGAACGCCTGGCGAGCGTGCCGGGCGGGCTGAGCCGGACCGCACGCCAGGCCGTGGGTTACCGCGAGCTCTTGCGCCACGTGGAAGACGGCGCGGACTTAGAGGCCTGTGTCCTTGACGCGATCACCCAGAGTCGTCGCCTGGCGCGACGCCAGCGTTCCTGGTTCGCGCGTGATCCGCGCATCGAGTGGTTCGACGAGCCCACCGACGCCGCCGTTCGTCTCGTCGCCGTGCTGAATGGCCCCGACGGGTTCGTGCGAGACTAGGGGCAATGGCACTAAGGACCCTCCAAAAATGGCACGGCGCGGGCAATGACTTCCTCGTCGAAGTGATCGAGCACGGCACGGCGCCCTGGTGGACCGCGCAACGTGCGACGGCCGTGTGCAACCGCACGCACGGCGTCGGCGCCGACGGGCTGCTGCTCGCGACGATCGGCCGCTCGACCTCGATGGTGCTCTACAACGCCGACGGCTCGATCGCCGAGATGTCCGGCAACGGCGTCCGCTGCCTCGCCGCGGCGGTGCGGCGCTCGACCAGGGCCGATTGGTCGTCACTGGTGGTCGAGACCCACTCGGGCCCGCGCACCGTGTCGCTCGAGATGAAGGGCGACGCCGGTTACGGCAGCGTCGAGATGGGCGAGGTGACCTTCGGCGAGTCGCTGCCCGGCACGCTTGGTGTGGCGTTCGTCGGCACCCCGCACGTCGTGGTGCGCGACGACCCGAAGTGGACCGACGCCATGCGCGAGGAGCTCGCCGAGACGCTCTCGGATCAGATAGGCGGCGCCAACGTCGAGTTCCTCACGGTGATCGAGGCCGATCACTTGAGTATCCAGGTCGTCGAGCGCGGTGTCGGGTGGACCGAGGCCTGCGGCACCGGCTCGGTCGCGGTGGTGGCGGTCGCGCACCGCGAGGGGCTGAGCGGCGCCGACGCGACGGTCGACAACCCCGGCGGCGCGTTGCGCGTCAGCATCGTCGACGGCCGGGCCACGCTAAGCGGTCCCGTGCAGTTCGTCGCGAACGTGGAGTGGCTCGAAGCTTGACCTACATCCCCGGGACACTCATCGATCGCACGTTTCGCGAAAAGATCGTGCTGGTGGGGGTGCAGTTCCCCGGGGTCACCCCCGACGAGCTGGACTACCAGCTCGACGAGCTCGCGCTGCTTGTCGACACGGCCGGCGCCGACGTGGTGGCCCGGGTCAATCAGCGTCGCGACTCGCCCGACCCGGCGACGTTCCTCGGCTCGGGCAAGGTCGACGAGCTACGCGAGATCTGCCTCGCGCTCGACGCGGACACCGTGGTCTTCGAGCACAATCTCTCGCCAGCCCAGCAGCGCAACCTCGAGAAGATCCTCGGGCGCACGGCGATCGACCGAACCGCCGTGATCCTGGACATCTTCGCCCAGAACGCCCGTACGCCCGAGGGCAAGGCCCAGGTGGAGTTGGCCCTGCTGCAGTACCGACTGCCGCGGCTGCGTCGGGCCGGCGGCTCGCTCTCCCAGCAGGCCGGCGGCATCGGCACCCGCGGTCCCGGCGAGACCCAGCTCGAGACCGACCGGCGCCGGCTCGTCAACCGCATTCACGCCATCCGCCGGGACCTCAAGGAGATCGACCGGACTCGCAACGTGCAGCGCCAGGGCCGCGAGCGCAGTCGTCACCGCGAGGTGACCCTCGTCGGCTACACGAACGCTGGAAAGTCCTCGATCCTCAACGCGCTGACCGGCGCCGACGTCGTCACCGAGAACCGGCTGTTCGTAACCCTCGACCCCCGCACCCGCCAGCGCCAGCTGCCCGGCGGCGAGACGGTGCTCTTCACCGACACGGTCGGCTTCATCTCCAACCTGCCCCACGACCTGGTCGAGGCCTTCATGAGCACGCTGAAGTCCGTGCAGCTGGCCGACCTCTTGGTGCACGTCGTCGACGGCGCGAGCGACCACGCGGAGGAGCAGATCGCCGCCGTGCGCGAGGTCCTGCGCGAGATTGACGCGGACACGGTGCCCGAGCTGCTCGTCTTCAACAAGGCCGACGTGACCGGTTCGCGGGCCCGCGATCTCGCGAAGCTCCACGAGGGGAGCGTGTGGGTCTCGGCCCTGACCCACGAGAACCTCGAGCAGGTCGTCGCCAAGATCGGCGACCGGCTGCGCACGAACGACCGGGCGGTGACGCTCTACCTACCGCTCGACCGCGGCGACCTGGTGGCGGCGGCGCACCGTGAGGGGGAGGTCCTCGATACCCAGGTCACCGACGACCACGTCGTGCTGCGCGTGGTACTCGACCCGGTGGGTGTGGCGCGATTCATCAAGTGGCGCGACCCCTCGTGAGCTTCACCCCGCCCCCGTACCCCTACGAGCGACTCGACGCCTTGAAGGAACTGGCCGGCCGGCACGACGGCGGAGCGATCAACTGCTCGATCGGCACGCCGGTCGACGCGCCCCCGGTCGCGGTGCTCGAGGAGTTGGCCCGTGGGCTCGACGCACGGGGCTACCCGGCGTCCCAGGGCACCCCGGCGTACCGTGCCGCCTGCGCGCGGTGGATGAACCGCCGCTTTGGACTCGAACTTGACCCCGACGAGCTCGCCGCGTGCATCGGCACCAAGGAGTTCGTGGGCACGCTGGCGGGCTACTTGCACCTGCGCCGCCCCGAGCGCGACACGGTCCTGTACCCGGCGGTCAGCTACCCGACCTACGCCATGGGTGCCACGCTGGCGGGTCTACGCTCGGTGCCCGTCGCCCTGGTCGACGGTCAGCTGGAACTCTCCTCGATCGACCCCGCCGACGTCGGGCGCGCTCTCGTGCTCTGGTCGAACTCTCCGTCGAACCCGACCGGTCGGCTCGACGACCTCGAGGGTGTGGCGGCCTGGGGCCGCCACCACGGGGTGCTCGTAGCGAGCGACGAGTGCTACGCCGAGTTCACGTGGGCCGGCCGGCCGCGCTCGATCCTCGAGCACGGTGCCGAGGGCGTGCTCGCGCTGCACTCGATCTCGAAGCGCTCGAACCTCGCCGGAGTGCGCGCCGGTTTCTACGCCGGCGATCCCGAGATGGTCGCGTACCTTCGCTCGGTGCGCCAGCACGCCGGCTTCATGGTGCCCGGTCCGATCCAGTGCGCGGTGGCGGTCGCCTACGGCGACGACGAGCACGTGAACGTCCAGCGCTCGGTCTACCGATCCCGCCTCGAGACCCTGTCCGACGCGCTGACGAGGTTCGGCGTCGACGCGCCGATGCCCGACGGGGCGTTCTACCTGTGGTGCTCGAAGGAGGGCCTCGACGGCTGGGCGCTCGCCGAGCTCCTCGCCGAGGCATCGGGACTCGTCGTCAGTCCCGGCGACCTCTACGGCGAGGCCGGCGCGCACCACGTGCGCATCGCCATGGTCCAACCCGACGAGCGTCTAGCCCTCGTGGCGTCACGACTCCTAGGGAGCTGAGGACCTCACCAGTACGATGGCTTTATGAGTGACCTGGAGACCCGCATCGGAGAGTGGTTCGAGCACATCGACGAGATGACGCCCGACAATCTCGAGGCCCGGCGTGACGTCGAGTTGGTGATTACGAAGCTCGACGACGGCCAGTTGCGCGTCGCCGAGATCGACGCGCAGGGTGAGGTCATGGTCCACGAGTGGGTACGCCAGGCGATTCTGCTGCTGTTCCGGGTGCGGGGCCTTCAGATGACCGAGGTCGGTCCGTTTGAGTACCTCGACAAGCTCGAGCTGAAGCGCGACTACGAGCGTCGGGGGGTGCGGGTCGTGCCCGGGGCGTCGGCCCGCCGTGGCAGCTACCTCAGCCCGGGGGTCATCCTCATGCCGAGCTACGTCAACATCGGTGCGTGGGTCGGGCCCGGCTCGATGGTCGACACCTGGGCGACGGTGGGCAGTTGCGCCCAGATCGGTGCAAACGTCCACCTCGCTGGCGGCGTGGGCATCGGCGGCGTGCTGGAGCCGGCCAACGCGGTGCCCGTCGTGATCGAGGACGACGCCTTCATCGGTAGCCGCTGCATGGTCGTTGAAGGGGCGCGCGTCGGACGTGGCTCAATCCTGGGCGCGGGGACCATTCTTAATCCCTCGATTCCGGTCATCGACGCCGCGACGGGCGAAGAAGTGTCGCGGGGCTACGTGCCCGACTACTGCGTGGCGGTGTCGGCGAGCCGCCGGCGCGAGTTCGCCGGCGGCGAGTTCTTCCTGCCTTGTGTGCTCATAATCCGTCGCCTGAGCGAGGGTGAACGGCACAACAAGGTCGCGCTTAACGCCCTCTTGCGCGAGCATGGCGTCTCGACGTGAGTCGGCTCGACGACGTCCTGGCCCTCGTGTCGATCGACTCGGTGAGTCGCAACGAGTCCCGGCTCGCAACCTTCATCGCGGAGTCCTTGAAGTCAAATCCCGTCCTCGACGTTGAGCGGATCGGCGACAACGTCGTAGCGCGCACGACGGGTCACCACGCGACGCGTCTGCTGGTCGCGGGCCACTTGGACACGGTACCCGGCGACGCGGGGGTCGCGCGGATTGAGGGTGAGGAGTTGCGGGGACTCGGAGCGTGCGACATGAAGGGCTCGCTCGCAGTCATGCTGGAGCTAGCCCTCGACGCCGCGCCGCGCTCGGTCGAGGTGACCTGGGTCTTCTACGCTCGCGAGGAGATCGCCCGCAGCGAGTCGGGCCTCTTGGAGGTCGCCGAACTGCGCCCGGATCTCCTCGACGCTGACGTGGCCGTGCTCGCCGAGCCGACCGGTGGCCGGGTCGAGGCCGGATGCCAGGGGACCCTGCGGGTCTCGCTCGAGGTGGCCGGCGTGCGAGCGCACACCGCGCGGCCCTACGTCGGTCGAAACGCGATTCACCGCCTCGGCGAGGTGATCAATCGGGTGGCCTCCTACGAGCCGCGAACCGCACGTATCGACGGCATCGACTTTGTCGAACAGCTCCAGGTCGTGGCCGTTGACGGGGGAGTGGCGCCGAACGTCGTGCCGGACCGCGCCACGTGCACCCTGAACCACCGATTCGCTCCCGACCGCACAATGAAGGAGGCCTTCGAGTGGCTGGTCTCGTTTCTCGGTGAGTTGGAGGAGGGTGACCTGGTGAGCCTCGTCGACGGGGCGCCCGCCGCGGCGCCGGCGCTCGGGAACGTCCGTTTGCAGTCGCTGGTCGATCTGAGCGGCGTCTCGCCGAAAGGCAAGGTCGGTTGGACCGACGTGGCGACGTTCGCGGAGCTCGGTACGCCCGCCACCAACTTCGGCGCCGGCGACCCGCTCCTCGCCCACCGTAGTGACGAGTTCGTCACGCTTGGCCAACTGGACGAGTTCGCCCGGGTGCTCGGCGACTGGCTCCGCTAGTAGCCGTTGACGCGGGCCAGCCGGACGAAGAGGCTGTGGTCGGCGCTTAGTAGTTGCGCAGCACGGAGATGACTCGACCGAAGAGGACGACCTCGCGCGCGTCGAAGTCCAAGGGTTCCATTGATGCGTTCTCGGGCTTTAAGACGACCCGGGAACCTTGGGGAAAGTACCGCTTCACGGTCGCCTCGTCCCCGGGAATCCCCGCGACGACGATCTCGCCGGTGTTAGCGGTTGCCTGACGCTGCACGACAACGTAGTCGCCAGGCAAGATGCCGGCTTCGATCATCGATTCTCCTCGTACCCGCAGCACGAAACTGTCGCCGCGCCCGGCGAACTGTTCCGGAATCGACATGAGCTCATGGGCGACTTCATGAGCGAGTACTCCCGTACCGGCCGCAACGTCACCGACGAAGGGTATGTAGCGGATGTGCTGGTCCGGTGCGGGGTTCTCCACGTCGAGCCGTACGGTGAGCGTCCTCGGTTGCTGCGCGTTCTTCTCGATGTAGCCGGCCTTCTTCAGGACGTCGATGTGGTTGGCGACCGTCGCGGGCGACTTCAGGCCAACGTGATCGCCGATCTCGCGAATGGTCGGAGGGAAGTTCCGCTCTCGCTGGCACGTGATGATGAACTCAAGGATCTGGCGGCGCATGGGGGTGAGGACTTCAGCCATGGTGTTCCTTTCGAGGACGAACAGTTGTTCGTAGGATAGCGCAGGAACGGAGTTAAATCAAACACCTGTTCGTACATTCGAAACCCCGGTTTCGGCGCCGAAACCTTGACGGGTGCACTTAAAAGTTCAATTGCGCACTGCTACTGTTTCCCAGTGGCCAAAGTGGCCTACGCGACTCCTAGATTTCTCGAAAATGTCACTCGGTTGACATTTTGAGGTTCGTGGTGGGGAAGTGAATCAACACAGTTAAGGAGGACGAGCTGATGAAGCTTCGTTTGAACAAGACGGTGGCTGCGGTGGCGTCGAGTGCCCTGCTGTTGATGGCGGTACCGGCTGTCGGTATTGCGTCAGCTTCGGGAGCTTCGGCAAAGCCCACGTACACCATTGGATATGAAGGCCCGCTCTCGGGCGGGAACCAGCAGCTCGGCTTGAACATGGTGTTCGGTGTCCAGTTGGCGATCAATCAGGCCAACGCGTCGGGCCAACTGAAGTTCAAGTTGAAGCTCCGCACCTACGACGACCAGGGTGACCCCACCATCTCGCCGACCCAGGCCCAGGCCGCCGTGCACAACATGAGCCTCGTTGCCATCGTCGGCCCGGCGTTCTCAGGTGCGACGGCCGCTTCGGAGCCCTACTACAGCGCCGCGCACATTGCCACCGTGAGCCCCTCGGCCACCCGCGTGTCCCTCGCGACCAACGGTTGGCACAACTTCTTCCGCGTCGTCGCTGACGACGGTGTCCAGGGCCCGGCTGACGCCAACTACCTGGTCACGAAGAAGGGCTTCAAGACGGTCTACGTCGTGAACGACGGTACGTCCTACGGTGCGGGCCTCGCCTCCGCGGTTGCGGCTCAGGCCACCACCGACGGCGCGACCGTGACTGCCGCGACTGTTCCTGGCACCTCGCAGTGCCAGAACGGTACTGCGTCGGCGACCGAGTACTCGGCTGCCGCCACGCAGGCTGTGGCCAGCCACGCCGCCGCTCTGTTCTACGGCGGTTACTACTGTGACCTCGGCCTGTTCCTTGGTGCCCTCAAGTCCCAGGGATACTCGGGCACCGTCATGTCGGGTGACGGTTCACTGTCACCGGCGCTGATCCAGGGCACCACGCCTGCGTCGGCTGCTGATGGTGTGCTCTTAACCTGCGCGTGCGCCTCGTCGACGAACCGTAAGTTCAACTCGGCCTACTCGGCCCTGTCGCACTTTAGTGCCGCCAACGCGACCTACGCCGTTGAGGCCTACGACGCCACGAACGCGGTCATCAACGCGATGAAGCACTTGAAGCACGTGACTCGTGCGGGCATCGTTGGGCAGCTGCACAAGCTCACCTATAAGGGCATGACCAAGGTCGTGAAGTTCCAGATGAATGGCAACATTGCCGGATCGGCGATCTTCGTCAACAAGGTCACTAGCGGCGCAATCGTCCAGCTCGGCCTTGAGTAACCTGTAGTAGCAAAGCATTTGCAGGAGCCGGGGGATTCATCCCCCGGCTTTCTGCTTTTCGCTACACTTTGCATTCATCGCAAAGGGGAAGTCTTGGGCTCATTCGGTCACTATTTAGCCGCACACTTCGACACCCTGCGCGTGGAGTTCTGGAGTCTCTTCGTGGGTGGTGTGGCGAACGGATTCCTCTACGGAATGGTCGCCGTCGGCTACACACTCGTTTACGGAGTCCTTAGACTCATCAACTTCGCCCACTCGGAGATCTTCATGTCGGGTGGTTTCGCTAGTTACTTCGTGATGAAGGCGATGATCGGGACGTCGGTCCCCAGTGGTGCCGCGACCGTGGGACTGATCGTGATCGGGATCGTCGTCGGTGGCACGGTGGGCGCGATCGTGGCAACGCTCCTCGAGCGCGTCGCCTATCGACCGCTGCGACGGCGCAACGCGCCTAAGTTGGCCTATCTCATCAGCGCCATCGGCGCCTCGTACTTCTTGTTCAATATGGCCGGCAAGGAGTTCGGCCGTTACTCGATCTCCATGCCCCAGCCCTACATCAACCACCCGGTGTTCCACGTCTTCGGGGCGCCAGTCCAGTTGTACTACGTCGTCATCTTGATCGCCGGCGTCGTCATGCTCTTCGGCCTCGACCGACTGGTCGCGACCACCAAGCTCGGTCGCAGCATCCGTGCCGTCGCCCAGGACGCCGAGACCGCGTCGCTGATGGGGGTCAACATCGACCGAACGATTGCGCTCACGTTCATCGTCGGGGGAGCCCTCGGCGGAGCCGCGGGCTACCTATTCGGTCTCGGCACCGGCGTCGTCTACACAATGGGCTTCGTGCCGGCTTTGAAGGCCTTCACCGCGGCGGTCCTGGGGGGCATCGGCAACCTTCGCGGCGCCATGATCG
Source organism: Acidimicrobiales bacterium (assembly GCA_043721635.1). Classification (GTDB taxonomy): domain Bacteria; phylum Actinomycetota; class Acidimicrobiia; order Acidimicrobiales; family RAAP-2; genus RAAP-2. Next base: position 11,711 of record JAYSQJ010000191.1, read on the forward strand.
GCGGGCTGCTCCTGGGCATCGCCGAGAGCCTCTCCGTCG
>JAYSQJ010000192.1:0-3814 GCA_043721635.1 Acidimicrobiales bacterium
ACCCGGTACCCCGGCAAGTCGCCCGTGATCGTTGAAACCGGCGACGCGGGCAAGGTTTTCCGCCTGACCCCCGAGTTCAACGTGAATATCGCCAGCGTCGTCGCCGATCTACGCACCGAATTCGGTCGAAACGTCATTAGGGCCTAACCAGATCGTGAGGGGTCAGAAGTCCCGTAGAATGGACAGATGGCAATGAACGTCACCACGAAAGACACCACCGCGCTCAGCGACGCAGAACTTGCCGAGATGGCCGACCTCTGCGTTGACCGCGAGCCCAACTTCGACATCGGATTCCTATCGAAGCAACGCGAGGACTGGGTGCTCGTCACCCACGCCCGCGAGGGCAACAAGTTACGCGGCTATTCGTTCTGTACGCTCGAGCGCATTGGTGGAACGCCCTCGCTACTCGTGGGACTCTTGCTCGTTGACCGCAACGCCAAGTCCGACCAGACGTTGAAGACGATTCTGCACGACCAGTTTCGTAGAGCCCTCTTGGCCTTCCCGGACGAGGACGTGTTGCTGGGTTCGCGCCTGACGACCGCCGACGGGTTCCGGGCCTTCGCGGGGCTCGAGGACGTGGTACCGCGCCTCGGCTACCGCCCCACGGGCGAGGACCGGGCCTGGGGACGACGTCTGGCCAAGCGATTCGGTTCGGAGAAGTCGATTGACGACAAGACCTTCGTCATGACGGTGTCGCCGGGACCCGTGGGGGGCCTGGACTACGTCGCGGCCAAGGGTCCGGTCCCCGAAGGCGCGACCACCTTCTTCGAGGGACTGAAGCCCGAAAAGGGCCAGCGTCTGATCGTTTTCGGCTGGGCCATGGCTGAGAGCCTGGCCTCGGGCAAGCTGCCCCGCTAGGCCCCTCAGCCCCGAGGCAACAGCCCCGTGCAGCTCTTGTAGCAGTGACCGTCGATGGGTATCGACAGCGTCGTCAGCACGTAGGTCGGCCGAAAACCGAGCGCCGAGGCGAGGTCCTTGCCCGCGAGCGACGTCCGTCGGGTCGCCTCCATCGCCCGGATCGCGTGAGCATCCTCGCAGAGCAGCCACACGTCGTCGCCGAACCAGCCGAAGCGCACCCACGTGGAACCGTCGTCGTAGCGGCGCAGCAACTGGGGGCCGCGGTCGGCCGCAATCAGCGCCACGCTCGGCCGCTCGCCCCGGAACTCCCAGTACGGGGCACTCGGACCACGAAAGCCGAAGAGGGGGCCGTCGGCCGGGCTCGCCAGCTGCTCGAGCCATCCCCGGATCCTTCGACCGCGGTAGGGCCCGAGTCGTCGCGGCAGGTCGGTGAGGGTCACGGATTCCGGCTGGGCGAGGTCGTTGCGCTCGATGTCCGCGGCCAGCTGGCCTTCGACGACGTCGAAGACCGCGAGGTCGGTCTCGTAGTCGGCCGGCCAGGGGATGCGCCAACGCACGATCGCCTGGGACTCGAGGTCGACCACGGTCGTCGTCTCGTTGGTCGAGCCGAGCACCAGTCCGACGACCATCGAGCCCGGTGTGAGGTCGACTGTCGGACGGTGGGGGGAGCGCTCGACGAGGTGCTTGATCGCCCGTGCGGCGGGGTCGCGGTTGAGTAACGCCATCAGCGATCGACCTCACGCAGTTCACGCGCGAGTCCGGCCACGTCCGCGACCGGCAGCCGGCAAACGCCCGCGCGACAGACGTAGGCGAGCCCGACCTCTCGATGGGCGAGGAGGGCGCAGTCGCCCGAGCCGGTGACGAGGACGGAGCGTCGCATAGCCATCGATCGTACGTGGTCCGAGAGGAGGTTGGCCGGGCCCGGGACGACCACCTCGACCCCCTCGAGTGCGAAGCCGGCCGCCTCGAGGAGGTCCGGCACCGCGCCGGGATGCTGGACCAGCAGCGGCCTCGCCAGCTCGACGAGGCGTTGGGCGATCACGGCCGGACCGGGGTCGCCGGTGCACAGCGCGAGGCGCGCGAGCGCGCGACAGGCGACCGCGTGGCTCGACGGCGTCGCCCCGTCGAAGATCTCCTTGGGCCGCGTCGCGAGGTCGGTGACGAGGTCGCTCTGGGCGAAGATCCCCCGTCCGGCGTCGGGCCAGTCGGCCGTGGGCACGTCGCCGTCCCAGTAGTGTGCCACGAGGTACCGGGCGAGCGACGAGGCACGGTCGGTCCAGCGTTCGTCCCCGGTGGCCTCGAAGGCGTCGAGGGAGGCGTCGAGGAGCCAGGCGACGTCACTGGCCGTTGCGTGGGCCTCGCGACGCTCAGTGCGCCACCACACGGACCCCGCGAAATGTGTTCGCGCCAGCGAGTCGAGCAGCTCGAGTCCCCGGAGAACGAGTGCGCCGTCACCGCTCTGGGTGAGGGCCGAGGCGAACATCGCGTTCCACTCGAGGACGACCTTCTCGTCGCGGCCCGGTTGGACCCGAAGGTCTCGCGCCGTGCGCATTGCCTCGAGGGCGCGCTCGAGCCGCGGGGGCGTGACGAACGGCTCGCCGTCGGCGAGGCGAGGTATGGAGCGGCCCTCGAACCGGCCAGGCGACTCGATACGCCACCGTGTCAACGCCGCGGTGAGGTCGCCCTCGCGACGGGCCGACTTGAGGGCGTCGCCGACCTCATCGGGGGTCCAGGTCACGTGCGATCCCTCGATGCCGTGAGCGTCGGCGTCGAGGGACGACGCGAATCCACCATCGACCGTGAGGTCCGCGAGCACGAAGCGAATCGTGTCGAGCGCGACCTCGCGCCACTCGTCGTGGCCGGGCAGCACGCGAGCGGCGCGAAGGTAGGTGCGCGCGAGGAGAGCCTGGTCGCACAGCATCTTTTCGAAATGGGGCACGTGCCAGATCCCGTCGACGCTGTAGCGGGCGAATCCGCCTCGCAGGTGGTCGTAGAGCCCGCGCCGGGACATTGCGTCGAGCGTCCTCGTGACGGCCGCGCGAGCCTCGGGGTCGTCGAAGTAGACCAGTGCGTCGACGTAGCTCGGTCGGGGGAACTTCGGCGCGTCCCCGAAGCCGCCGTCGGCGTCGACGCGACCAACCAGATCGTCGCGGAGTAGTCCTCGTGAGGCCGCGAGGTCGAGCGGCTGGTCAATGGGAGCGAGGTGGTCGATGAAGGCCACCTCGCGTCCGAGCGCCTCGTGGAGCTGGGCCGCTTGGGCTATCACGTCCGCACGGCGGTTGGTCCAGACGTCGCGCATCGCTCCGAGTAGTCGGCGGAAGCCGACCTGGCCCTGTCGGTCCACCGGTGGGTAGTACGTGCCCGCCATGAAGGGGCGGCCGTCGGGGGTCAGAAAGACCGACATCGGCCAACCGCCTTGGCCGGCGACGAGTTGAGTCGCCGCCATGTAGAGCGCGTCGACGTCCGGTCGCTCCTCGCGGTCGACTTTTATGGCGACGAACGAGTCGTTCAGGAGCCGTGCGACCTCGATGTTCTCGAAGGACTCGTGAGCCATGACGTGACACCAGTGGCACGCGGCGTAGCCGACCGAAAGGAAGATTGGTCGGTCCAGGCGTCGTGCCTCCTCGAGCGCGTCTGGCCCCCAGGGCCACCAGTCGACCGGGTTCTCGGCGTGCTGGCGCAAGTAGGCGCTCGAAGCGTCGGCGAGGCGATTGGTCACGGGCTCAGCGTACCGACGTTACGATGTCCTCTTCGCGGGTCGGCGGAGGTTCACTCGCACTGTCGGTACTCTGTCAACAGCCACACTCGATACTGCGAGGTCCACATGCCACAGCCGCTGCGATGGGGGATCATCGGTACCGGAGGGATCTCGCACACCTTCGCGAGCGACTTACGCTTAACCGACGGGGCCGTGGTCGCCGCCGTCGGCTCTCGGACGATGGCGTCGGCCCGGGAT
>JAYSQJ010000193.1:0-6645 GCA_043721635.1 Acidimicrobiales bacterium
GGCAAGAAGCGCGAGGCCGAAGCGGCGATTCCGGCCGAGTTCCTCGAGCTCACGACGCTCTGCGGACCCCAGAGCTACGTCGCCGAGCGGGTCGCCGCCTTCAAGGCGGCCGGCGTCACCCACCTGCAGGTCCACCCGGCCCCCACCGGCGACCAGACCACGGCCTCGCTCATCGAGACCGTGAAGGCCATGTCCTAGCGGGTGCCACAGCGCCGGTGCGCGGACCGTTCGCTACCTACAATCGGGGGATGTTGGTCGACATCATCGTGTACGACGGTCTGGACGAGATGGACGCGCTCGGTCCGCTCGAGGTCCTACGAAAGGTCCAGGCACTTCGCGACGACTTTGCGGTCCGCCTGGTCTCTCCCACGGGCCAGAAGAAGGTGCGCGGCGCCGGCGGTCTGGTCTTCTCGACCGACGGCGCGTTCGAGCCAACGGAGGCTGAGATCGTCGTCGTGCCCGGGGGAGGTTGGGTCGCCCGCGCGCCGGTCGGCGCGTGGGGCGAGCACGTGCGCGGTGAGCTGAAGCCCTTGTTGGTGATCGCCGCGGCGAACGCCCGGATCATGGCTGGGGTCTGCACGGGGACGATGCTGCTGGCCCACGCTGGAGTCATCGGGGGCCGTCGGGCCGGCACGCACCATTCGGCCCTCGGCGAGCTCGCCGCCCTCGGAGTGGAGGTCGTCGCGGACCGGGTCGTCGACGACGACGACCTGGTCACCAGTGGCGGCGTGACGAGCGGTATCGATCTCGCGCTGTGGCTCGTCGAGCGTGAGCTGGGCGCCGAGCTGGCCGAGCAGATCTCCACGGTCATCGAATACCCGTGGTTCCGCCCCCGTCTCGCGCCGCCCGACGGCGAGTCGAGCCTGTTCGTCGTGCCGGTCGAGCCAGGGTCCTAGTGGTCGTCCGCGTCATCGGGGCGCGTCGAGTCGCGTCCGCCTGACGCCAGCCAGGCGTCGAACATCGCGGCGTAGGCGCCGCCGGCGGCGAGCAGCTCGCCGGGTGTGCCCATCTCGACAACGCCACCGCGATCGATGACCACGATGCGGTCGGCGCGCTGGGCGGTGGTGAGCCGGTGGGCGATCAGTATCGCCGAGCGTCCCTCGAGTAGACGGTCGAGGGCGCGCTCGATCGTCGTCTCGCTCTGCAGGTCGAGCGACGACGTCGCCTCATCAAGGATCAGCACCCTCGGACGCGCGAGGAAGGCCCGCGCGAGCGCGAGCAACTGGCGCTCGCCGGCCGACAGGGTCTGGCCGCGCTCGTGCACGACGGTGTCGATCCCCTGGGGTAGTCGATCGACGAGGTCACGCAGGCCGACGACGTCGATGGCCTCTTCGATCTCGGCGCCCGTGATGTGGGGACGTCCGAACGAGAGGTTCGAGCGGATCGAGCCGGCGAAGAGGAATGCCTCCTGGGGCACCACGCCGAGTTGGGACCGCAATGAGCGCAGGGTCACGGACCGAATGTCGACGCCGTCGAGCAGGACCCGACCCGTGGTCGGGTCGTAAAAGCGGTTCGCGAGCTTGGCCATTGTCGACTTGCCCGCGCCCGTCGGTCCGACGAAGGCGACCGATTCGCCCGGGGCGATTTCCAGGTCAATGTGGCGCAGCACCAGGTGCTCAACGTCGTAGCCGAAGCTCACGTCCTCGAACGTGATCCGACCCTCGATGGTCGCGAGCTCGGACGCTCCGTCGACCTCGTCGACGGTGGGCTTCACCTCGAGCAGCTCGCGCAATCGGATAATGGACGAGCGGCCCTGCTGGAGTGCGTTGTACTGCTGGACCAGTAGTTGGATCGGCCCGAAGAAGCGGTTCAGGTACAAGAAGAAGATCACCAGCGACCCGATGCTCAACCGGCCCTTCAGCACCATGTCGCCGCCGATCCCGAGCAGCAGCCCCTGGCCGAGGATGCCGATCATGATCGTGGCCGGACCGTAGATCGCGTTGACCCGTCCGGTGTAGAGGTTGGCGTCGCGGTAGGCGCCCACCACGTGGCGGTGATTGCGGATGTTGCGGCGCTGGCGATTGTGGGCGGTGACGACCCGGATGCCGTAGAGCGACTCGGAGAGGTCGGCCAGCACGTTGGCGATGCGGTCGCGACTGAGGAGGTACCCCTTCTCTGAGGCGCGGTGGAACCAGATCGAGATGACGAAGAGCAGCGGCACGACCAGCAGCACGGTCCAGGCGGCCAGGGTGGCGTTCAAGGAGAACAGGACCGCGGTGATGACGATCATCGTCAGGCCCTGCGCCGCGAACTGGCTGACGCCGTCCTGGATCAGCTGTTGGAGGTTCTCAATGTCGCTGGTCATGCGGCTCATCAGGACGCCGGCCTTCTCGTCGGTGAAGAAGTCGAGGCTCAGGCGCTGGAAGTGGGTGAAGACGCGGATGCGCAGGTCGTGCATGACCCGCGAGGCGAGCACGCCGGTCACGTCGACCTGCACGCGCTGCAAGAGGGCGCTGACGAGGGCGAGCACGAGGTAGCCGAGCCCGCAGGCGGCGATCACACCGAGCGACCGATGGCCCGGCGTCATGCCGTGGTCGATCGCGAACCCCGTGAGCAGCGGGCCGGCCTGCAGGATGAGGCTGATGACGATCACGAGCGCCGAGCCGCTGACCACCCACTTAGGGTAGGCGCCGATCAGTCGCGGCAGGCTCAGGCGCTGGCGTTCTCGCTCGCTGGGGAGCTGCGTGAACGTGAGGTCCGACGGCGGGTGTTCGGGCTCGTGGGCGAGCAGTTTGGTCGCCTCGTCCATCAGCTCGCTGGGGATCCCGCCGAAGGGCAGCCCGGCCACCTGGCTGGATCCGAACATGGCCCCGCCGCCGCTCCAACCGCCGCCCCAGGCCATCAGTCCTCGTCGGGCTTCGTGCTCTGGGCGAGGACCTCGGCGTAGAGGGGGGTTGAAGCGAGGAGCTGCTCGTGGGTGCCGCTCGCCACGACCCGCCCCTCGTCGAGCAGCAGGACCCGGCTCGCGAGAGCGATCGTCGAGATGCGGTGCGCGATGACGATGGTCGTGCGCTGGGCGAGGAGCCGATGGAGCGCCTCGTAGATTCCGGCCTCGACGTGGACGTCGACGGCGCTCGTGGCGTCGTCGAGGATCAGTATCGGCGGGTTGACGAGCAGGGTGCGCGCGATCGCGAGGCGCTGGCGCTGGCCACCCGACAGGGTGTAGCCCCGCTCACCGACGACCGTCTCGTAGCCCTCGGGCAGGCGCTCGATGAACTCGTGCGCGTTGGCGGCCCGGGCGGCGGCCTCGACCTCCTCGAAGGTCGCGTCGGGCCGGCCGTAGGCGATGTTGTCATGGATCGAGATCGAGAAGAGGAAGGGCTCATCGAGCACCACGCCGACGTGGTCGCGCAGCGAGGGCAGCGTGACGTCGCGCACGTCGTGGCCGTCGACGCGGATCGCGCCATCATCGACGTCGTAGAACCGCGTGACCAGGCGCGCCACGGTGGACTTGCCCGACCCGGTGCGCCCGACGATGGCGACGGACTCGCCGGGCTCGATGTGGGCGTCGAAGTCGTGCAGGATATCGGCGTCGTCCGAGTACGAGAAGCGCACGTGGTCGAAGTCGATCGAGCCCCGCACGTTCGCGAGGTCGTAGGCCCCCGGACGCTCCACGATCTCGGGTGTCTCGTCGAGGATCTCGAAGATGCGCTCCGCGCTCGCCCGGGCCCGCTGGCCCATCATGACCAACTGGCCGAGCATCATGAAGGGGGCCTGGAGCATCAAGAGGTACGCGTTGAAAGCCAGGATCGCCCCGATGCCGAGGTGGCCGTCGATGACCATCCAGCCGCCGAAGAAGAGCACGAGGGCGAGGCCGAGCTGGGGGAGGTTCTGCACCCACGGCGACCACTTGCCCCGGATCTGGGCGTCCTTCACGTAGGCCCAGGCCACCCGCTCGGCGGCGTCGGCCAGTCGATTGACCTCGGCCTGCTCTTGGGCGAAGGACTTGACCACTCGCACGCCGTTGACGTTCTCGTCGACGATCGTGGCGACGTCGGCGAGGCGCGCCTGGGTGATCCACGAGATCGGGAACATCACGCGGCGCATCCGGATGCCCACGAAGTAGAGGACCGGCATCACCGTCATCGCGATGCAGGCCAGCAGTGGGTTGATCTTCAGCATGAAGCCGAACGCCAGCACCCCGATGCAGCATTGAACCAGGATCAGTGGAGCGAAGGTCGAGTACATCTGGACGCTGCGGATGTCGCTGTTGGCGCGGCTGATGAGCTGGCCCGACTGCACCCGGTCGTAGAAGCCGAATGAGAGCCAGGTGAGGTGTTCGTAGATCAGCGATCGCAGGTCGGCCTCGACGTTGTAGGCCGTCAGGAAGACGTACTGGCGCGAGACGATGCCCGAGACGCCGGCCAGCAGGCCGACGATGAGGATTCGCACGACGTCGGAGTGCAGGGCGCCGGAGTGGTGCACCAGGGCGTGGTCGATGGCCCCGTTCAGCAGGTTGGGCACCAGAGTCTGGAACACGAGGCTGAGGAATGAGAGTCCGATCGCCAGGAGGAAGGTCACTCGGTGCGAGGCCATCACCGGCAGGATCCGGCGCCACCACGCGAGGTTGCGGTCCCTCGAGATGCGCACGCGCGGACCGGGGTACTGCGAGGTCACTCCGCCTAGGGGATTGGCCTCGCCGTCGTCACGGTCGCGTTCGACACGTGTTGAGAGAGGGGTGACCACCACGCAATTCTACCGGTCGTCCTCGTCGACGAACCTTGGCCAATGACGATGCCGACACCGACGCGCCGAGGCGCGAGGACGAGACGACGTAGTGTGACCTCGTGCCCTCACTGCATGTGATCAACCACCCGGTCGTGGCCGACAAGGTCCGTCAGCTGCGCGACGCCTCGACGTCGAACGCCGACTTCCTTCGCCTGGCGGGGGAGATCTCGCGCTTCGTCGCCTACGAGGCCTTCCGGGATACTCCGGTCACCCGCACCACCGTCGACACGCCGGTGGTGAAGGGCGCACCGGCGGTGCGCATTGACACCGAGTACCTGATCGTGCCCATACTCCGCGCGGGCCTCGGCATGAGCCCGGCCGTCCAGGAGGTCCTGCCCCACCACCGAGTCTGCCTCGTCGGTCTTCGCCGCAACGAGACGACGCTGCAACCCGACGTGTACCTCGACGGGCTGCCCGAGTCCTTGACCGGCGTGCACGTGGTGCTCTGCGACCCGATGCTCGCCACGGGCGGCTCACTGGTCTGCGTGCTCGACATGCTGAGGTCCCGTGGGGCCGGTGACGTCACGGTGCTCTGCCTCATCGCAGCCCAGCCGGGGGTGGACTTCGTCTTCTCGCGCCACGCCGACGTCGCGATCGTCGCCGCCGCACTCGACGCCGAACTCAACGACGTCGGTTACATCACGCCCGGCCTGGGCGACGCGGGCGACCGGCTCTTCGGGCCTCCCGCACGCTGAGTCAGAGGCCGATGTCCTCGTTCCAGAGTTCGGCGTGCTCGGAAATGAACGTGGCGAGCAACTCCGTGCAGGCGGGGTCGTCGAGCACGACGATCTCGACGCCGAACTCGCCGAGCCAGTCGTGTCCGCCGTGGAAGTTCTGCGCTTCACCGATCACCACGGCGCCGATGTTGAACTGGCGCACAAGACCTGAGCAGTACCAGCACGGTGAGAGCGTCGTGACCATGACGCAGTCCGGGTAGTCGCGCCGCCGCCCCCCCCGTCGAAAGGCGTCCGTCTCGGCGTGGACCGACGTGTCGTCCTCCTGCACCCGGCGATTGTGGCCCGAGCTGATTAGCGCACCGTCACGCTTGAAGAGGGCGGCGCCGATCGGTATGCCCCCCTCGTCCAGGCCGTGGACGGCCTCGTCGTAGGCGGTGGCGAGCATCGTCGTGGCGAGCGAGCGATCGAGCGGTGGGCGAGATGGCGTCATTGGTTAAGTATGCTCCTGCACCGTGGGCGAACGCACGTACTCAGTGGAGATCGGCTCGCAACGAGTGGACCTTCCGCTGGAGTCGCTGAACGACCAACTGGCGTTGGCCCTGCTGATCACCGTGGACATGGGCGTTCAGTTCATGTCCAAGGCGGGCGAGGAGCTCGCTGACATCCTGCGTCCCTACAACGTCGAGATTGTCGCGACGGTGGCCACCATGGGCATCCCCGTCGTCGTGGAGGTGACTCGCCACCTGGGCCTCGATCAATACGTGATCCTGCACAAGACACCCAAGATCCACCTCGCCGACGCCGTGTCCGAGCCCGTGCGCTCCATCACGACCGACGCGGAGCAGCGCCTCCTCTTCGACCGGGCCCGCATCAAGGACGTCGAGGGCCGGCGGGTGGCGATTGTCGACGACGTGATCTCGACCGGGGCGTCGACCGGCGCGGCCCTTCGGCTGCTTCGCCGGGTCGGCGCCAACATCGTGGTCATCGGGACCCTGGTGACCGAGGCTTCGGTGTGGCGTGGCTCGCTGGGCGACGACGCTCAGATGGTCCGAGCGCTCGGGTCGATCCCAGTCTTTCGCCCCGACGGATCGGGTGGCCTGGTCGAGGACTGGGTGGGCTGACGACATTGCGTGACGAAGGTCCCGGACGAAACGCCCGAGACCTTCGTCAATGACTCCTAAAGGTTGGGCTCGAGCTCCTTCTGGCGCGTGACCTGGCGTGCGACGTTGCCCGTCGCTCG
>JAYSQJ010000194.1:0-6155 GCA_043721635.1 Acidimicrobiales bacterium
TTGATTGGTCATGACCCTAGGGGAATCCTAATGTTTCCAATAACCGGCCAACGCAGTCGAACTACGAGTGCTGGCCCCGTTGGGAGTCGGCCGCGTCGGTCGCCAGGACGTCCACGAACTCGTTCATCGGGTCGCCCGAATGGCCCTTCACCCACGAGAACCGCACGTCGCGCGATCCGGCGAGCACCAGCGCGAAGAGCTCCTCCCACAGGTCCCGGTTGGCGACCGGCTGGCCCTGGGAGTTCTTCCAGCCCCGACGCAGCCAGCCCACGTGCCACTTGTCGTTGAAGCACTTCACGACGTACGAGGAGTCGCTCACGATCTCGATCGGGCCCTCCTCGTTCTCGCGCAGGGCCTCGATGACGGCGAGGACCTCCATACGCTGGTTCGTGCTGTGCGCCGCGGCGCCGCTCGCGAAGAGTGACGTGCCGCAGGCCCACGCCCAGCCCCCGGGTCCGGGATTACCGCGGCAGGCGCCGTCGGTATGAATTCTCTTCATATGATCCGGGTGACCCACGAATCCGGGTCGCTCGAGAAGCGGGTCACCGTTTCGGGCAGGTCACCCCGCAGCACCTGACCCAGCGTCACGTGCTCGAGCACCTCGCGCAGCGCCCCGCGCACGGCCACCCACACCTCGCGCAGATGCGTGGCCTCGCCCTCGTAGACGAGGGTCTCGGGGCGCATGCCGCGCACCCCGGCCATGGGACCGCTCACCACCCGCAAGATGTCGGCAATCGTGATCGTGTCGGGATCCCGAGCCATCTTGAAGCCGCCCTCGGGTCCGCGCTGGCTCGTCACGAGGCCCCCGCGGCGAAGGTCCGAGAGGATGGCGCCGAGGAACTTGGCCGGCAGCGCCTGCTCCTGGGCCAGGTGCTCAGCGCTCACCGAGACGTCACTGGCCGCCAGCGTCAGCAGGGCCCGAATCGCGTACTCGGCCTTGGCGGGAATCTGCATCCTCCTATTCTGCCCCAGTCGGGTGGCCCGGGCCGGCCGACGGAGGGCAACTTCTAGAGTGGCTTGGTGCACGACCTCGCGCAACGGCGCCTCTACCTCTGCACCCCGATGCGCCGCGACATGGCCGAGTACCTCCCGGCAGTGCTGCGCGGCGGGGTGGACGTCGTCCAGCTGCGTGAGAAGGTCCTCGCCCACGACCGCCAGGTGACAGCAGCCCGGGTAATGGCGGCGATCTGCCACGAATTCGACGTCCCCTTCATCATGAACGACTCCCCCGCGCACGCCCTGTTGGTCGGCGCCGACGGCGTGCACGTCGGCCAGGACGACGTCAGCGTGGCGAGGTGCCGCGAACTGCTCGGCGACCAGGCGATCGTCGGGCTCTCGACGCATTCGCGCGTCGAGTTCGACGCCGCCCGGCCCCAGGCCGCCTCCTACTTCAGCGCCGGACCGATCGTCCCCACGCCCACCAAACCGGGCCGCGACGGCACCGGCGTCGGCTACGCCCTCCAGTGCCAGAATCGCAGCGACCGACCGGTGTTCGTGACGGGCGGCGTCAACGCCGACAACGTCGCCGCACTGGTCGCAGCGGGCCTGCGCCATTTCGTCGTCGTGCGCGCGCTGACCGAGGCGACCGACCCGGAATCGACCGCGAGGTCGATTCGCGAAGCGCTCGACGCGGCCCTCTCAGCGGTGACGGTCGAGCCAACCTAGCAACGTCGCGACCATCCGGGGGTCGGCGCGCAGTTGGTGTCCGGCGCCCTGGATGAGGCGCAACTCGGCCCGGCCGTCGGCCGCGGCGATGAGGTCACGCGCGTCGCCGGGCGGTACCTCGATGTCGTCAGAGCCGTGGCCGACCAACAGGCGCCTCGGTGCGACACGGGCGATCGCCCCGAGTGGGTCGATGGCCAAGACGTCTTCGCGCAGCCGATCGGCGCCCAGCAACTCCTTCTCGTCGCCCACGACGCCCGCCACCTTCACGGAGCGGCGGAACTCCTCGGCCGGACCACACCACGCGTCGAGGTGCGCGGGCGAGGCGAAGGTCGCCACGCCGCGGACCCGGTCGTCGTCGGCCGCGATGGCGAGCGCCAGCGCTCCCCCGAACCCGAAGCCGGCGAGCGAGATGCGCTGCTCGCCCCGCTCGACGCGATTGAGGATCCGTTGGAGGTCGGCGCGCCACTGGGTCGCCGAAAAGGTGCCGGTGCTGCCGCCGACGCCCGAGAGGGTGCCGGTGGCGACCTGCCAGCCGGACTCGTTGGCCAGGTGCTCGGCCAATTCGGGCAAGAGCCCCGCCGCCTGGCGTCCCATGCCCATGGCCCGGGGCAGGCCGTGCACGAGGACCAACACGTGGCTCGACTCGGGACGGGCGCTCGAGGTCGCGATGCGCAGGTCCAGGAGCGAGTTGCCGCTCTCGAGCTGCTCGTGGGCCAGCACGCGGAGCTAGATGCCCAGACGCTGAGCCAGCAGTTCGCGGTGGTAGGCCGGGTCGCCGAGGAACAACTCCGAGCTCTTGGCCCGCTTGAAGTACAGGTGCGCGTGGTGCTCCCAGGTGAAGCCAATGCCACCGTGGATCTGGATGTTCTCCGCCGCGCAGTGGAAGTAGGCCTCGGAGCAGAAGGACTTGGCGAGACTCGCCGCGATCCCCAGTTCGTCGTTGCGCTCCTGCGCGGCCCAAGCCGCGTAGTAGGCCGCCGACTTGGCCGACTCGACGTCGAGGAGCATGTCGGCGCACTTGTGCTTGATCGCCTGGAACGAGCCGATCGGTCGACCGAACTGCACGCGGGTCTTGGCGTACTCGACCGAGTTGTTGAGCACCCGCTGAGCGCCGCCCACCTGCTCGGCCGCGAGGGCGGCGGCGGCCATCTGCATCGTGATCTCGAGCCCGTCGAGGGCCTCGCCCTCGACGCCGACGAGCGTCGCGGGGGCGTTGGTCAGCTCGATGCGGCTCTGCTTGCGGGTCTGGTCCATCGTGGGCAGCGACTCGCGGGAGACCCCCGGGCCGTCGCCCGCCACCGCGAAGAGCGAGAGCCCCTTCGCGGTCATTGCGGGCACGAGGATGAGCGACGCGACGTTGCCGTCGGTCACGTAACTGCGCACGCCGTTCACGACGAATCCGTCGCCCTTGGCCGTGGCAGTCGTCGAGGTCTTCGTGAGGTCCCAGAGTCCGGCGTCATCGGTCAGGGCGACCGTGGCAATCGTCGCGCCCGAGGCGAGGCCGGGCAGGTGCGTCGCCTGGTCGGCGGCGGAGCCGACGTTGAGCAGCGCGTTGGCCGCGAGGGCGACCGTGGAGAAGTACGGCCCGCAGTAGAGGGCGGCGCCCATCTCTTCGAAGACGACGTAGAGCTCGACCGGCCCGTAGCCCTGGCCGCCGAACTCCTCGGGGATGCCGAGGCCCTGGAGGGCCAACTCGTTGGCCATCTGGGTCCACACGGCGGGGTCGTAGCCCTCGGTCGTCGCCATCAGTCGGCGCACTTCGGACTCGGGAGACTTCTCCTCCAAGAATCGCTTGACCATCTTGCGGAGCTCTTCTTGCTCCTCGCTGAATCCAAAGTTCATTGCAGTCCTCTTCTTCACCTACCGGACGGTAATCCCAGTCAACCGCACATTAGTCAACCTTGACAACGACGGGCCAAGTGGCCATCCTTGGGGATGGACAATGTCGAAATGGTTTGGTCCGACGGTACCGCCGAGGTTCACCGGTTCGTCGTGGGGCCCTTCGAGAACAATGTCTACGTCGTGCGCTGCCGGCGCACCGGCGTGGCCACCCTGCTCGACGCCGCCAACGAGCACGACCGCCTGCTGCGCGTGGCGAAGGACCTCGGTGTCACCTCGGTCCTCGAGACCCACGGCCACTGGGACCACATCCAGGCGGTCGAGCAGGTCCGCGAAGCCGGCATCGACGTCTGGGTTCGCGCCGAGGACGCCGCGATGCTGCCCAGTTACGACCACCTGCTCGACGACGACGTGGTGCACCAGGTGGGCGACCTGCGGTTGCGCACCGTGCACACCCCGGGTCACACGCCGGGCAGCATCTCGTTCGCGCTGGAGGGCACGCCGATGCTGTTCACCGGCGACACGCTCTTTCCCGGGGGACCGGGCAACACCGCGGCCGCGGAGGGCGACTTCGCCCAGATCATGACCTCGATCGAGGAGCGGATCTTCGGGGCCTTCGGAGCCGACACTACGATCTGGCCCGGTCACGGGGCGCCGTCGACGCTGGCGGCCGAACGGCCCCACCTCGACGAGTGGATCGAACGCGGATGGTAACGCGCGGTCCGCGCGCGGGCCCCCGCCGTTAGGCTTGACCCCGTGTCGACACCGCTCCTGGAACTGCGAAACCTCCACGTTGAGGCCGAAGGCGCCCAGATACTGCGCGGCGTCGACCTGGTCGTGCGCGAGGGCGAGGTCCACGCCCTGATGGGGCCGAATGGGGCCGGTAAATCGACCCTCGCCAACGTCGTCATGGGCCACCCCGGCTACCACGTGACTGCCGGGCAAATCCTCTTCCAGGGCGACGATATCGCCGCCTGGACGCCCGACCAACGGGCCCGCGCCGGCATCTTCCTCGCCTTCCAGTACCCCGAGGCGATCAGCGGCGTCTCGGTGACCCAGTTCTTGCGCCAGGCCATCGCCGCACGCAAGGACCTCGAGGAGCTGAGCGTCCTCGAGGTCCGTCTCGACCTCGCGATGTGGATGGACCGCTTAGGCATGGACCCGGCCTTCGCCGAGCGCCACCTCAACGACGGCTTCTCGGGCGGCGAGCGCAAGCGCAACGAGGTGCTCCAGATGGCGCTCCTGGAGCCGGTCGTCGCCATGCTCGACGAGACCGACTCCGGCCTCGACATCGACGCGCTGCGGGTGGTCGCCCGGGGCGTGCGCACCGTGCGCACCGAGCACCCTCTCATGGCGATCGTCGTCGTCACGCACTACGTGAAGCTGCTTGAAGAGATCGAACCCGACCAGGTCCACATCCTCGTCGACGGCCAGATCGTCCACTCCGGTGGCGCCGAGTTGGCTCAGCAGATCGAGCTTGCGGGCTACGACGCCTGGCGCCCGGTGAGCGCGTGACCAGCTTCGACGCCCGTCGGGTGCGGGCCGACACGCCCCAGCTGAACCGGGTCGTCAACGACCACACCATCACCTATCTCGACACCGCCGCCACGTCGCTGCAGCCCCGCGCCGTGATCGAGGCCATGAGCCGCTACTACGAGCTGCGCCACGCCAACGTCCACCGCGCCGTCTACGTCACGGCCGAGGAGTCGACGGCGGCCTACGAGGGGGCCCGCGACGCCGTGGCGAGGTTCATCCACGCGCCGGCCGGGTCCAACGAGGTCGTCTTCACCAAGAACGCCACCGAGTCGTTCAACCTGCTGGCCAAGTCTTGGGGGAAGGCGAACCTGGGAAGCGGTGACGTCGTGCTGGTGAGCGAGATGGAGCACCACGCCAATATCGTGCCCTGGTTCCAATTGCGCGAGGAGACCGGCGTCGAGGTCCGCTTCATTCCGGTGACCAACGACTACCGCCTCGACCTCTCCTCCATCGACGAGCTGATGCGCGGCGTCAAGCTGCTCTCGGTCACGGGCATGTCCAACGTGCTCGGCACGATCAACCCCGTGCGCGAACTCTCGGCGATCGCCCACCGCCACGGGGCCCTGATCGCGGTGGACGGAGCGCAGTCGGTCGCGCACTCCCCGACCGACGTCGTCGACCTGGACATCGACTTCCTCCTATTCACCGGCCACAAGATGCTCGGCCCCACGGGCATCGGCGTCCTTTGGACCCGCGAGGAGATCCTCGCCGACATGCCCCCCTTCCTCGGCGGCGGCGGCATGATCGCTGACGTGTCGACCGAGGGCTACACCCCGGCCGGTGGTCCTACCCGTTTCGAGGCCGGCACCCCGCCGATCGCCGAGGCCGTCGGACTAGGTGCCGCCGTGCGCTACCTCGAGGGGCTCGGCATGGCCAATGTCATGCGCCACGAGCACGGCCTCACCGGCGACGCCCTCACGCGCCTCGCGATTGAATTCGACGGCCGAATCCGCATCATCGGCCCGCCCGACACGCTCGATCGCGGTGGCGTCATCAGCCTCGACGTCGAGGGCGTGCACCCCCACGACGTCGCCCAGGTGCTGGACCAGTTCGGCGTGTGCGTGCGCCCGGGCCACCACTGCGCCAAGCCCCTGATGCGCCGCTTCGCACTGGCC
>JAYSQJ010000195.1:0-7950 GCA_043721635.1 Acidimicrobiales bacterium
GGCGTGGGCGCCTACTTTCTCATCCGCCAGTACAACGGCTCGAATGTTCAGGCCTACTTCGAGACCGCGACCTACGTCATGGCCGCGACGTTCCTCACGGTCATGACCTTTTGGATGCACAAGCACGCGCGGACGATGTCGAGCGAGCTGCGCGGGCGCAGTGACGTGGCGCTCTCCAAGGGCACGCGGATGGGACTGGGCGTCCTGGCGTTCCAGGCCGTTGGTCGCGAGGGACTTGAGACCATGGTCTTCACCCTCGCCATCATCTTCGCCAGCTCTCGCCAGGCCCCGACGCCGGTGCACGGGAAGCTGCTGCTGATCGGCGCGGCGCTCGGCCTGCTCGTCGCCCTCGCCCTGGCCATCGCCATGTACCGCCTCGGCGCGAAGCTCAACCTTCGGCGCTTCTTCCGCGTCCTCGGCATCCTCTTGATGCTCTTCGCCGCCGGACTGCTGTCCGACGCGGTGCAGAACCTCCAGGGGCTCGGATGGCTACCCTTGGGCACCCACGTGCTGTGGAACTCCAGTGCCGCCCTCCTCGAGGGGTCCAACATGGGCGACGTGCTGCACTCGCTCGTCGGCTACGCCGACCATCCGACGGTCCTGCAGGGCGTCGTGTGGGTGGCCTACGTGGTGACGAGCGTCGCTTTCTTCGTCGCGCTCAGTCGCCCGCCACGGCGATCTCGCGCCGAGTTGATCGGGCCCTAGGCCGGCGTCGCCGACGATGAGGTCATCCGTGACAGCAGCGTGTTGACGAGGTTCGACACGAACGACTCGGAGCCGGGCCACCGGGCCACGAGCGCACCGAGGGTGACCTCGTAGTGGCCGGCCGTCGCGACGGCCATGACCAGGTGGAGCGGCCGCAGCCCGGGCAGAGTGACCGAGGCGACGCCGCCGCGAGACCAGCCCCGCACGAAGGTGACCGGTCGCCACGGCACCGCCACGTCCGTGGTGGGGAGTGCCTTTCCGTACGCGGCCTTCAACAGTGCGACGTTCGAGGTCGTGAAGCACGACCCGAAGTGAGACCGGGACATCTCGGCGGTGTCGCGGCGCACCATCGTCGTCGTGGCGTAGTACTGGACCGTCGACGCCAGCTCGTACTCGCCGAGCGGCGAGCTGAAGACCTGGGATGACACCTGGTAGTCGGGCATCTGTCCAGCCGAGCCGTAGACGCGGTCCTGCGCCGAGGAGACCCCGAGGCAACGCTGGAACAGTGACGAGACTCGGCTCCAGATCGACTGCTTCGGTGGCGCAGTCGTTGGCGTCGTCGACGACGTCACCACCTGGGTGCTGGGCGCGAAGATGGCCGAGAGCGGCGTCACCACGGTGCTGGGGTAGGCCGACCATTGGCTGGGCAGGTCCTTCAGCGTGAGATTCACCTCGCTCGCGCCGACGAGCTCGGACGTCTTGCCCGATCCACTGTTCACCAGCGCCCCGATGCCGCCGGCGAGTGACGCCGCGAGTACCACCACGGCGACCACCAGGATCCCGCCACGACGGCGGCGGTGTTCGACCTGGCCGTCGTGGGCGAGGACCACCTCGCGCAGGATTTCGAAGTCGTCGAGGTCCCGGTGGAGCCAGCGGTAACGCACTCCGTTCGTCGTCGCGAACAGCGCCATGCCCTTGGAGAGCCGCACGAGCTCGATGTTCGAGAACTCGGCCCACGGCGTCTGCCACGCGACCGACGACTCGCCGGCCAACTGGGTGAGGCCGGCGTCGTCCAAGAGGAGGGTGATCGGGGTCGTGGGGCCGTTCGGCACGAAACTGGGCCGAACCGTCCATCCCTCACTGCGTCGTGGCGAACTCATGATCGAAGCGCGACCTCCGCGGCCCTGGCCGCGGCCTCCACGGTAGAGGTGAGGTCCTCGTCGCTGTGCGCCAGGGAGACGAAGAGGATCTCGTAGGCGCCGGGGGCCAGCGCGACGCCTTGGCGCAGCATCGCGTGGAAGAACTCCCGGTAGAGACCGTTGTCGCAGAGCACCTTGGCTCCGTCGAAGTCCGCCGGCGCGTCGAACGGCTCCTTCGAGAGGTAGAGGCCCATCAACGGTCCCTGCACCGGGGCGACGCAGTGGAGACCGGTTGACGTGACCGCCTCCTCGACGCGCGAAGCGAAGCGCGCGACTCGCTGGGCCAGCGCGTCGTAGTCCGGCTCGGTGACGAGAGAGAGGACCTTCGCGCCGGCCGCGGTGGCGAGCGGATTGCCCGACAGGGTGCCGGCCTGATACACCGGGCCGAGCGGCGCGAGCGACGAGAGGACCTCGCGCGATCCGCCGAAGGCCCCGACCGGCAGCCCGCCGCCGATCACCTTGCCGAAGCACCACAGGTCCGGCGTGACACCGAAGTATCGCTCGGCGCCGGCGAAGTCGAGGCGAAAGCCGGTGATGACCTCGTCAAAGACGAGCAGTGCGCCCACGCGGTCGCACTCGACGCGCAGTCCCGCGAGGAAGCCGGGCTTCGGGGCGACCAGGTTCATATTGGCGGCCACGGGCTCGACCAGTACGGCGGCCACCGATTCGTCGAGCGTGGGCACCACGTTGTAGGGCGCGACGATGGTGTCGCCGACGGCGCCCGCCGTCACCCCGGCCGAGCCGGGAAGGCCCATCTGGGCGACGCCGCTGCCGCCCGCCACCAACAGCGCGTCGGAGTGCCCGTGGTAGCAACCGTCGAACTTGACGATCTTGTCGCGCCCGGTCGCCCCGCGCGCGAGGCGCACCGCGCTCATCACCGCCTCGGTGCCCGACGAGACGAGGCGGACCTGCTCGAGGCCGGCGACCCGACCGGTCATCGCCTCGGCGAGCAGGACCTCGCCCGGCGTCGGCGCGCCGAAGGTCGTGCCCTGAGCGACGGCCTCGCGCAATACCTCGACGACCTCGGGGTGAGCGTGGCCGAGCAGCGACGCGCCGTAGGACTGGACGTAGTCGAGGTACCGCGTGCCCTCGACGTCCCACACGTGGGCGCCGCGTCCGCGCGCCACGGTGTAGGGCGTGCCGCCGACCGAGCGGAACGAGCGCACCGGAGAGTCGACCCCGCCCGGGATGACCGCGAGAGCGCGGTCGAACCACGCCTGATTGAGGTTCGTCAACGGCCGAGCTCCTCGGCCACCTCACGCGCGAAGTAGGTGAGCACGAAGTCCGCGCCCGCCCTTCGCACCGCCGTCAACTGCTCGATCGCGACCTCGATGCCGTCGATCCACCCTTGGGCGGCCGCGGCCTTGACCATCGCGTACTCGCCGCTCACGTGATAGGCGCACAGCGGCACGTCGAGCTCGCGTCGCAAGTCGGCCACGACGTCGAGGTACGACATCGCGGGCTTGACCATGACGATGTCCGCGCCCTGGGCGATGTCGGCGCGGGCCTCGCGCAGAGCCTCGCGACGGTTGCGCGAGTCCTGCTGGTAGCCCTTACGATCGCCGCCGCCGACGATCTCGACCCCGACCGCTTCGCGGAACGGTCCGTAGAGGCCGCTCGCGTACTTGGCGGCGTAGGCGAGGATGACCGTCTCCTCGAAGCCGGCACCGTCGAGGGCCGCGCGAATCGCGCCCACTTGGCCGTCCATCATGCCGCTCGGCGCCACCACGGCCGCGCCGGCGCGCGCCTGGGCGACGGCGACTTGTCCGTAGAGCTCAAGGGTCGCGTCGTTGTCCACGGTGCCGTCCGTGCGTAAGACCCCGCAATGGCCGTGGACCGTGTACTCGTCGAGGCAGAGGTCGACCATGAGGACAATGTCGTCACCGAACTCGTCGCGCAGCGCTCGCAGCGCCACTTGGGCGATCCCGTCCGGATCCCAGGCGGCGCTGCCGAACTCGTCCTTCGCGGCCGGCACACCGAACACGATGACGCTGTTAACGCCCACGCGAACCAGCGTGCGGACCTCTTCACGCAGCGAAGCGACCGTGTGCTGGAAGTGACCCGGCATTAAATGGATCGGATTGGGCTCGGTCAGACCCTCGACCACGAAGAGCGGCGCCACGAAGTCACCGGGAGCGAGGCTCGTCTCGGCGACGAGGGAGCGCAACGCGGACGTGCGACGGAGACGACGGGGTCGTTCGGCGGGAAACACGGTCCCAGCCTATTGCCGACGAGTGGACTCCTCCGGGGCGACACTTCCTACAGTGTCGCGAGGCGAGCGGCGAGCGAAGGGCCCCATCCCTCCAGCACCCGCTCGTGGCGCTCTCGCACGACCGCGCTGGTCGTGGCACCGGGCACCACCACCCATACCTTGGGGCCGATGAAGGACGCCGCCACGGCCCACGCCGAGGGAGCGCCGATCACGACGACGTCGGCCTCACGCAGCCGCCGCTCGCCCTCGTCGTCGGGCGGCGTCGTGAGCGTCTCGTAACAGGCAACCACCGCGACGACGAGTCCCCGGGCGCGCAGCGACACGACCAAGTCGTCGCGCATCGACGCCGCGCCGAGCACCAGGACGGGCCCGCGCGACACGTCGGTCGCCAGGTCCGCCGCCACGCTCGCGGCCTGCACCGTCACGTCCACCCCTCGCTCGGTCAACGCTCTCGTCGTCACGGGTCCGACGCTGAAGACCTCGGCCCCCGACGCGAGGGCGCCGAGGGCCAACGAGACGTACGCGACGCTACGGGCGCTGGTGACGACCAGCGAGCCGAAGGAGCCGTAGTTCGGCAACGAGTTCAGATCACCGGCGACCAACGCCTCGTCGTAGAAGCGCGTCGTAGTGAGCGGCACCTCGTGGACTATCGCTTCCGAGGGCATCCACGCGGCCAACGACTCGTTGCGACCACGCTCGCGAGTCAGGACGATGTTCATCCCCGTCGGGCTTCCCAACCCGGGAGCGAGCCACCGTCCATCTCGTCGCGCAGCAAGAGGGCGAGGCCCCCTCCCAACTCGCGCGGATCACGCCCCTCGAGCGTCGCGCGGACGCTGGTCGTGCCGTCGACGGCGAGCATGACGGCGCTCAGCAACACGACGTCGCCCGACAGCGTCGCGTAGGCGCCGGCCGGTATCGAGCACCCGGACCCGAGCTCGCGCAAGAAGGCCCGTTCGGCCGAAAGTGCCGTGAAGGCAGCGGGCTCGTTGATCGGCGCCAGGACATCCCGGGTCTCGGCGTCGTCGGCTCGCGACTCGAGGGCGAGAGCGCCCTGGCCGACCTGGGGAACGAACCAACTGGGATCCAGACGCTCGCTGACGAGTCCGTGCGCCCCTAAGCGTTCGAGCGCCGCCATCGCCGCCACCACCGCGTCGACGCCGTCGCGACCGGGCAGCGCCAGTCGGGTCGCCATGTTGCCGCGCAGTCCCACGATCCGCAGGTCCGGGCGGCGCTCTAGGAGAAGGGCCCGTCGTCGGGGCGAGCCGGTCGCCACCGTGGCGCCGGGTCCGAGTCCGGCGAGCGAACGACCGACGAGCACGTCGGCGGCGTCGCGACGCTCGGGTACGCAGACGAGGTCCAAGCCGGCGGGCGTGGTGCTCGGCAGGTCCTTCGCACTGTGCACCGCGACGTCGGCCGCGCCGTCGAGCACCGCGCGCTGGACCTCCACCGCGAAGACCCCCCGCCCGCCGATCGCCTCCAGCGGCGCCTCGTGGTCGCGGTCACCGTGGGTCACGATGGGAACGAGCTCGCTCTCGACGCCGCATTGACGCAGCCGCTCCTGGACGAACTGCGCTTGGACCAGCGCGAGGGGCGAGCGCCGGGTCGCGAGGCGCAGGACCCTCATAGGTCGAAGAGGGTGCGGGTGGTCTCGCTCAGTCGCGTCCCCTGGTCGGTGCCGGCCGCCTCTTTTAGCGCCACGGTCGGGCGGTGCGCGATCTTCGCCACGACCGATCGAAGCAATGAGGCGACCTTCTCGCGCTGCTCGGGCGTCAGGTCATCAATGTCGCGCTCGCGCCTGGTCATCTCGCTGGCAACGACCTCGTCGAAGTACTCACGCAGGTCGCTGACGATGGAGGACGCCCCCCGGGCGCGCTGATCGGAGAGGAACCGCTCGACGTCGTCGCTGACGATGTCGAGCGCCGCGTCGACGGCCTCGTGGCGGTCGTCCAGCGCCTGCTCGACGCGCTCGCGCAGGTCACCAATGTCGATGCGCTGCACGTTCGCGAGGTCGTGCGTGTCGCTCGCGACGGCGCGCGGGATACCGAGGTCCACGAACAGGACGTCCTGGCCGCACCGCTCGAGGTCGCGACGCGTCACGATCGGCGTCGAGACTTCGACGGCGGCGACGACGAGGCGCGCGTGGGCAATCAGTGCGGGCAGGTCGGCCAGGGCGGCGACGGTGACGCGATCGTCACCAATCTCGTCGCGGAGCCGTTGCGCGCGCTCGACGGTCCGATTAACGATTGTGAGTCGGCCAAGGCGTACCGGCGCGCCGAGCAGGTTGCGCGCGACACCCCCCGCCAGCTGGCCGGCGCCGATGATCACCGCGTCGGCGTCCGTGAGGTCGACCCCGAACTCCTCGGTCGCCATCGCCACCGAGGCCTGGGCGAAGCTCGTCGTGCCCCGTGCGATCTGGGTCTCGCTGCGCACGCGACGGCCCGAGGCGATCGCACGCTGGAAGAGCTCGGTCAGCTCCGATCCGGCAGTCTGCTCCTCGGTCGCCAGCTCCAGGGCGCGACGCAGCTGGCCGAGCACCTCGAACTCGCCGGGCACGACGGACTTGAGGCCGGCGGCGACTCTGAAGAGGTGGTTCGCGACCCCTCGGTCGAAATGAACGGTGAGGTGATCGGCGAACTCCTCGGTCGCGAGTCCCGTCACGTCGGAGAGGGTGTGGGTGATCTCGTCGATCGCTCCGTGGAACAGGTCGATCACGGCCACCACCTCGGTGCGCAAGCAGGTGGAGACGAAGACCGCCTCATGGATGTTGCGCTGACTCATCAGCGTGCGAAGGACCTTGCTCCACTCGTGCTCGTAGACGGTCGCGCGCTCGAGCAGGTCGAGCGAGGCGTGCTCGTGGTCGATACCGACCGAGATCAACGCCACGCGGTACCCCCGATGGCCGTCACGTCACGGGCCGCAGCGAGTTGGGCGTCGAGATGCCGAGCGAGTGCAGGAGGCCACCGCCCAGCGGACCAGTGCCGTTGTTGAGGTGGTACATGAGGATCTGCAACTCGATCGAGAAGTCGACGTAGTGCACCGCAGTACCGATCGGCACCGAGAGGACCTGGGGCGCAAAGTTGAGCAGGGCGTGGATCTCCGCGCCGACGAGGTGGTTGGCCACCTCTTGAGCAGCTTGAGGCGGCACGCAGATGACTCCGACGGTCGCCGCGACCATCGGGTCGGTGAGGGGCTGGACAAGGTGGCTCGCCACCCGGGTGCCGACGACCTCGGGGTCGATGTCGTAGAGAGCGACGAGTCGTGCTCCGCGGATCAGGAAGTTTGACGAGTTGACGAGGGCCCGACCGAGGTTCCCGATCCCCACGACCACGACGTCGTACTCGCGGTCGTGACCGAGGGCCTCGGCGATGCGCTCGTTGAGGATCTGGACGTCGTAGCCGGCGCCGCGCGTGCCGAACGAGCCGAGTCCTGCGAGGTCGCGCCGCACGGTAGTTGGGGTGACGCCGGCCAACTCGCCGATCTGACGCGAGTCGATGCGGTTTAGTCCGCGCAGCGCCCAGCCCTCGGCGATGCGCTGGTAGACGGGCAGGCGCGCGATGGTCGGTTCGGAGAGTTTCCTCGTACGAAGACGCGGGGTCGCCATGGCCCCACGCTAGTGGAGGCCCCCTAGCGGCCCAATTGGCGACTGCGCTCGGCCGCCGCGGCCACCGCTTCGAGGAAGGCGGCCCTCACGGCCCGGCCCTCGAGCATGCGCAGTCCGGCCGCGGTCGTGCCTCCGGGGGAGGTCACCTGGGCGCGCAGCTCCTCGGGCGACTCGCCGGTCTCGCGCAGCAGGGCCGCCGAGCCCTCGAAGGTGCCCACGACGAGCTGGCGCGCCACCTCGTGCGAGAGACCCTGGTGGACGCCGGCGTCGATCAGCGACTCGACGACGAGGTA
>JAYSQJ010000196.1:0-18115 GCA_043721635.1 Acidimicrobiales bacterium
GATCAGCAGCGCATTCAACTGGCGCGAGGCCTCGGTCACCTCGACGTGGGTCGCCTCGAACGTCGGGGTGACGCTGTGCTTCACGACCGATCCGTCCGAGAAGACGCAGACCAGCAGGTGGTGGCGCGGATCGAGGTTGACCAGCTGGACGCTCAGGATGGTCGTATGGGCGTGACCAGGGCCGACGACGACCGAGGTGTAGCTGGTCAACGCGCTGAGCAGCGTCGAGGTCTGTTCGAGCACGTCCTCGACCTCGCCGCGCACGCTGGCGAAGAACTCACGGACCTGCTGCTGCTGGGTCGCGCCGAGGACCCCGGCCTTCAAGTGGTCGACGAAGAAGCGGTAGCCCTTGTCGGTGGGCACGCGCCCGGCCGAGGTGTGGGGCTGGGCCAGGTAGCCCTCGCGCTCGAGGGTCACCATCTCCGAGCGGACCGTCGCCGGCGAGACCTGCAGGTCGGCGCTCGCCGCCACCGCGGACGAGCCGACCGGCTGGGCGGTGTCGATGTGCTCGACGACCACCGCCTGGAGGATCGTGGCCTTGCGCGGGTCGAGGTCGTTCGACGTCGGCGGTGGCGCTTTGGTGGTGCGACGGGCCATGCCCCTCCTTGTTAGCAGTCAATTCTACCGAGTGCCAACAACGTTCGACTCGACGGGTCCGTGAAGGGTCCGTACGAGGGCACATCAACTACCGTGTCACGGTGGACTCCTTGGACGCACCCCAACGCCAATGGCCCGCGCCGTCCGGGGACGAGCGCACGCAGCTGGAGGCCTGGCTCGACTACTACCGCGCGACCCTGCTCGTGAAGTGCGCGGGGCTCGACCGCGCGCAACTGGCCACGCGGGCGATTCCCCCGTCGGAGCTGACGCTGCTCGGCCTCGTTCGCCACATGACCCTCGTCGAGCAGTGGTGGTTCGAGGAGACCTTCGCCGGACTTCCCGTCGTCGAGTACTACGCCACCGAGAGCGACCGCGACGCCGACTTCCACGACCTGACGAGCGCCACCCTCGAAGAAGTGCGCACGAACTACGACGCGGCCTGTCAGCGATCGCGCGATTTGAGCGCCGCCCACTCGCTCGACGAGGTCGCGAAGAAGCCCAACCGCAACGGCGCGGTCGACCTTCGCTGGATCTACGTGCACATGATCGAGGAGTTCGCTCGCCACTGCGGCCACGCGGACCTGTTGCGCGAGGTGCTCGACGGTACTACGGGCGACTGATCAGTCCTCGAGCTTCAGGGCGGCCACGAAGGCCTCCTGAGGGACCTCGACACGGCCGATGTTCTTCATCCTCTTCTTGCCCTCCTTCTGCTTCTCCAGCAGCTTGCGCTTGCGCGTGATGTCGCCGCCGTAGCACTTGGCGAGGACGTCCTTGCGGCGGGCCTTGACGGTCTCACGCGAGATGATCCGCCCGCCGACGGCCGCCTGGATCGGCACGTCGAACATCTGCCGCGGGATCAACTCCTTCAGTCGCTCGGCCATGCGCCGTCCGTAGTAGTCGGCGTTGGACTTGTGCACGATGGTGGAGAAGGCGTCAACCGGCTCGTGGTTGATCAGCAGGTCGACGCGCACGAGTTGAGACGTGATGTAGCCGGCCGGCTCGTAGTCGAGGCTGGCGTAGCCCTTGGTCCGGCTCTTCAAGGCGTCGAAGAAGTCGATGACGACTTCGGCGAGCGGTATCGTGTAGCGCAGCTCGACTCGCTCGGTCGACAGGTAGTCCATCTTCACCATCTCGCCGCGTCGCGACTGGCACAGGTCCATCACCGAACCGAGGAACTCGGCCGGGGTCAAGATCGAGATCGCCAGCATCGGCTCGTCGATGTGGTCGAGGCGGCTGAGGTCGGGCAGCTCGGTGGGGTTGTCGACCAGCATCTCGGTGCCGTCGGAGAGGAAGGCCCGGTAGACGACCGACGGAGCCGTGGCGATGATCGCGAGGTCGAACTCGCGCTCGAGACGCTCGCGCACAATCTCCATGTGCAACAGGCCGAGGAACCCGCAGCGGAAGCCGAAGCCCAGGGCCTTGGAGGACTCGGGCTCGTAGGTGATCGAGGCGTCGTTCAACTTCAGTTTGTCGAGCGCGTCGCGCAGGTCGGGCAGGTCGTCGCCGTCGATCGGGTAGATCCCGCAAAAGACCATGGGCTTGGGGTCGAGATAGCCCTCGAGGGCCTGGGCGGCCGGGCGGCTCGCTTCGGTGATCGTCTCGCCCGAACGCGCGCCGCCCACGTCCTTCACGCCCGCCACGATGTAGCCGACCTCGCCGGGGCCGAGCTGGGCCACGCGCAGCATGTCCGGCGTGCGGATGCCGATCTCCTCGATCTCGTGGTTCTCGCCGGCGCGCATCATGCGGATCCGCGTGTCGTTGCGAAGCGTGCCGTCGATGATACGGATTGAGCTGATGACCCCGCGGTACTGGTCGTAGTAGGAGTCGAAGATCAGTGCCCGGAGGGCCGCTTCGGGGTCGCCGCGGGGCGCCGGGATCCGCTCGATGACCGCGGCCAACAGCTCGGGTACGCCCTCGCCGGTCTTGGCCGAGATCAAGAGGATCTCGTCCGCCGGCAGGCCCAGCACCCGTTCGAGCTCCTCCTTGCAGCGCTCGGGGTCGGCCGCGGGTAGGTCGATCTTGTTCAACACGGCCACGATCTCCAGGTTGTTCTCGATCGCCTGGTAGCAGTTGGCGAGCGTCTGGGCCTGTATCCCTTGGCTCGCGTCCACGAGCAGGACCGCCCCTTCGCAGGCCGCGAGCGAGCGCGAGACTTCGTAGCCGAAGTCCACGTGGCCCGGCGTGTCGATCAATTGAATGATATGGCCCCCGTACTGGACCCGCACGTTCTGCGCCTTGATGGTGATGCCCCGCTCGCGCTCGATGTCCATTGAGTCGAGGTACTGGGCGCGCATCAGGCGCGGGTCGACCGCGCCGGTGATCTCGAGGATGCGGTCCGAGAGAGTCGACTTGCCGTGATCGATGTGCGCGATGATGCTGATGTTGCGGATTTTGCCGGAATCAACGGTCGGTGTTGGAGCTGCCACGGTCTTTCAAGGCTACCCGCCGTGGCCCGAAAGTTCGTGGGAGGGCGCGCCCGAGCCGCTCTGCTAGCATCAATAGGCCCGCCGGACGGTTGTCCGTGCACTGAGAACGAGGTCGTTTCGTGGCGAACATCAAGAGCCAGATCAAGCGCAACAAGCAGAACGTCGTCGCGCGCGAGCGCAACAAGGCCGTCAAGTCCGAGCTGCGCACCCGAACCAAGAACGCCGTCGCCGCGATCGGTACCGAGGACGAGGAGACCGCACTGCGCGCCGCCATCAAGCGCATCGACAAGGCCGCCGCGAAGGGCGTCATCCATAAGAACCAGGCCGCCAACAAGAAGAGCGGCCTGATGAAGCGCATCGCGCGCGCCAAGGCCGACGCGTAGTCCGGCCGGGACCAATTCACCCGGGCCCGGCGACCTCGAACCCGCCGGTACCAGCACACGCGCCGATAGCCTCGCACCATGGATCAACCG
The DNA here is from genome assembly GCA_043721635.1 of Acidimicrobiales bacterium. Taxonomy (GTDB): domain Bacteria; phylum Actinomycetota; class Acidimicrobiia; order Acidimicrobiales; family RAAP-2; genus RAAP-2. Next base: position 3,497 of record JAYSQJ010000196.1, read on the forward strand.
AACCTCGATCACTGGGAGCAGTTGGCCGACTTCCACGGGCGCGGCGCCGATCACCTCTACGATGTCGACGCCCTCGTCGCGGGCACCACCGCGCTGGGTTCCGAGGAAGCGAACGCGCTGGCCATCGCCACTGACGGCGCCGGCGTCGCGAACCTCGACGTGATGCATCTGCAGTGCCACGTGGGCTTCGACACCATCACATTGGCCCGCGACGGCGCCCGCGTGACCGGCGTCGACTTCTCGACGACCGCGTTACGGCGCCTCGAAGAGCTGGCGGCACGTTGCGCCGTCACGGTGCGCACGGTCGAGGCCGACTCCCGGTACCTCCCCCACGAACTCGACGACTCATTCGACCTCGCCTACGCGACCATTGGAGTGCTCAGCTGGATCAGCGACCTGGACGCCTGGATGCAGGGTGCCGCACGAACACTCCGTGCCGGCGGCGCCCTCGTGCTCGTGGAACTCCATCCCCTGCTCAGCATGGTCGTGTCCGCCGAACCGTTGATCATCAATTTTCCCTACTCCTTCGACGGCGGACATGAGTTCAGCGGCGTCGGCTCGTACGCGAACCGCGACGCCGACCTCTCGTGGACCGTCGTCGAGTACGCCCACGGACTGGCGGAGGTCGTGATGGGCGCCCAGCGCGCCGGGCTCGACCTCTCCTACCTCGAGGAGCACACGTCGATGCCCTTCGACCCGCGTGGGGACTTCGATCTCGGGGCCGACGGCCGGTACCGGCTGCGGATCGGCGCCGGTTCGCCGGTCGACCCCGCGGTGGTGCCTCCCCCGATGCCGGTGCTCTACACCCTCATCGCGCGAAAGCCCTAGAGGGCCGTCAACGCCGTCTGGCGCCCTGGGTCATCTTGGCGAGGCGTGCGACGAGGATCTCGACGACCGTCAGCTCGGTGACGTCCATGTCGGTGTCGAGGTCCTTGCCGCCGTAGCTCACGCCGCCCTTCAACGCGACGTCGGCGTTGGCGATCCAGTGCACCGCCGTGGCGATACGCTCGGTGCCGAGGCGCTGGCTCATCTGGAGCGCCTTGGTGGCCGGGAATCCCTTGATGCCCAGGAGTGCCGCCGCATCGTCGGCGCCGTGCACGCCGCTACCCTCCAGGCGTGCCATTCGCAGATAGTGGCGCTGGAGGATGTTCACGATCTGCAGACCGGCGCGACCCTTGGAGTCGAGCATCCGGCGCGCCACGACGATCGCCTTAGTCGCGTCGCCACGGTCGATGGCGTCGGTCAGGTCCCACTCGGGGACGTCGCCGGCGTCACCGAGGTAGGGCTCGATGTGCGAGAAGTTGAGCGGCGACGAGCCAAAGATCGACGCCAGCGTGCGCGCCAGCGCGTCGATCCGCGCGACGTCGTCACCGACCTGCTCGGCGATCCGCTGGGCCGTGCCGTGGTCGATGGTCACGCGGTACTCCGCCAGCTTTGCCTCGACGAAGGAGACTCGCTCGACCGACCTCGAGCCGACGTTGACCTCAACGACCTCGCCCGCGGCCTTCACGAGCTTGTGGGCCTTGGTGCCGACGACCGCGAGCACCAGCACCACCGCCGGCGCCGGGTCGGCGATCCACGCGAGCAGATCGGCCACCTCGTCGGCCAGCAGCGACTGCGCGTCGCGCAGCACCACGATCCGCCGGTCCACGAGGAAGGGCGGCGTGTTCAGCGCCTCGAGCACCCGTGGCGCGACCGATTCACCACCGGCGGACGTCACGTCCTTCGCCGTGAAGTCCTGGAGGGCGAAGGAGGGGTCGAGGTCCTCCAACGCCGTCGCCACGACGTTGTGCACCGCGTCGTAGACCATCGTCGCGTCCGTTCCGACGACGCAGATCGTGGGGCTGGTCACTGTTCGACCTCGAGGAGTCGCGCGATCGTGTCGCGAACCCGCACCGCTCCGGCCACGTCATGGGCCCGCACGATACGACAGCCCGCCGCGACGCCGAGGGCCGTCGCGGCGAGCGACGGTTCGCGCCGCTCAATGACCGGCAGGTCGAAGATCACGCCGAGGAACGTCTTGTTCGACGCCGAGAGCAACAGCGGCGTCCCGAGGGAGGCCAACGTGTCGGAGTCGCGCAGCAGCTGAAGCGACTGGGCCGCGGTCTTGCCGAGGTCGAGGCCCGCGTCGATCACGATTCGGTCGCTCGCCACACCGGCGTCGAGCGCGCGCTGACGCCGATCGACGAGGAACTCAATCACCGACGCAGTGACGTCGTCGTAGCGAGGGTCGGGGTCGGGAATGCGCGGTCGCAGTCGGATGTGCGTGGCGACGACCGTGACGCCGGCCGCGGCGGCGACCTCGAGGTAGTCGGGGTCGGCGAAGCCGCTGATGTCGTTGCCGACGCAGGCCCCCTCGGCGTAGGCGGCCTTGGCGACCGAGGCGTTCCACGTGTCGACGCTGATCGGAATGTCGAAGCGCGCGACGAGCTCGGTGATGACCGGCACGACCCGCTCGACCTCTTCCTGCTCGGTGATGTCCTCACCGGGACCGGCCTTCACGCCGCCGACGTCGAGCAGATCGGCGCCTTCGGCGACCAGCTGGTCGGCGCGCGCGAACAGTTCGTCGAGGTCGTAGGTCGCGGCCGGCTCGTAGAACGAGTCCCGCGTGCGGTTCAAGATGCCCATCACGAGCGCGCCCGTCGTCAGGTCGTATCGCCGGTCGCCCAGCGCGAGCACGAGCGGAGTCGCGGGCCGGTAGATCCGCACTAGTAGAGGCGGTTCGCGAGACGCCGTCGGTACGCGACGTAACGCGGGTCGTCGGGGCCGAGGGCGTCAAGGATCTCGAGGAGGTGGTCCTTGGCGCTGGCGTCGACGGCGGTCTGTTCGAGGAGATGCTCGAGGGTGAGGTCGACGTCGCCCTCGAGGCTCACGCCGCTTCGCTGAAGGCGCAGGCGCGCGAGTACCGTCTTGGCGCCGAGCAGGTGGGCGAAGGGTTCGAGTACCGTCTCGGCCTCGTCGAGCCGGTCGGACTGGCGAAGCAGGTCGCCGAGCGCGACGGCGGCGTCAGCGTTGCTGGCGTCGAGCTCGAGCGCGCTGCGCAGTGACGCCTCGTCGCCGACTTCGACGAGCTGATCGACGACCGACGCACCCGGAGCCAATTTCTCGATGAACTCGCGCACGTCCTTCTCCGGGAGGGCGCCGACGAAGGAGTCGACGATCTGGCCCTGATGGACTGCGAAGACGGCGGGAATCGACTGGACCTTGAAGGCCTGGGAGACCTGGGGGTTGGCGTCGACGTCGACCTTGGCCAGTTCTACGGCGCCACCGGTTTCGTCGATGACCTTCTCGAGTATCGGTCCGAGTGTCTTGCAGGGCCCGCACCACTCCGCCCAGAGGTCAACGACGACGGGCACGGTCATCGACCGTTCGATCACCGCAGTGGCGAATGTCGCGTCTGTCACATCGATCACGACGGCCAGCCTAACGGTGTCGACGGTGAGTCGAAGGGGTCTCGCGGCGCTGTTAGCCTCGGCCATTATGGACACTCCGGTCGTCGGCATCAACGAAGCCAACGTCACGGCGTGGATGGTCGAGAACGTCGGTGCACGGGCTCCCCTCACCTTCGAGCTCATCGCCGGCGGCCGCTCGAATCTGACTTTTCGAGTCGTCGACGCCGCCCGAGCGGCCTTCGCGCTGCGCCGGCCGCCGATCAGCCACGTCCTGCCGACCGCCCACGACATGGTCCGCGAACACACCGTGATCTCGGCCCTTTTCCCGCTCGGGATTCCGGTCGCCGAGCCACTGGGCCTGTGCGTTGACGAAGCAGTCAACGAACGACCGTTCTACGTGATGGAGTTCGTCGATGGCGCAATCATCCGCGACCGCGTCCAGGCCGAGGAGGCCTTCGACTGGGCCACCCGGCGTTTGATCGGCGACCAACTGGCGACGACCCTCGCCCAACTACACGACGTCGACGTGGACGGAGCCGGGCTCGGGGGCCTGGCGCGCCACGACGGCTACATCGAACGCCAGCTGCGCCGCTGGCGCACCCAGTACGAGCAGATGCGCGTCGACGGGGTCGACCACGGCGGCCTCATCGAGGCGGTCGGCGACCAGCTCGCCGCGCAGATCCCGGTCCAGCAGCGGGTCTCGATCGTGCACGGCGACTACCGGCTCGACAACACGGTCCTCGACCGGCACGGCAAGGTCCGCGCCATCCTCGACTGGGAGATCTGCACGCTGGGCGACCCGATGGCCGACGTCGGGATCCTGCTTTGTTACTGGGCCGAGCCGGGCGATACGACGTCGGTACTGCTGGGCGCGCCCCCTTCGACGGCCGACGGCTTCGCAAGCCGTGAACAGGTACTCCAGAGTTACGCCCACCATTCGGATCTCGATGTCAGTCACGTCGCCTACTATCAGGCGTTCGGCTACTGGAAGTTAGCCTGCATCCTTCAAGGAGTCTTCGCGCGCTACCGCGCCGGGGCGACGGCCGGCGATCAGGGCAGCGTGGCTGAGTTTCCGACCCATATCGCGCTTCTCGCCGAGACGGCAAAGCAGACTCTGGAGCAGCACTGATGGACGACGAGATCTACGACCGCATCATCTTCCTCGCTGACCCCGAACTCAACGAGCCCGTCCTCGTGGTGAGCCTCGAGGGCTGGATCGACGCCGGCCTGGGTGCCAGCAACGCCATCGGCGCGCTACTCGACACGATCCCCACCGAGGTGCTCGCCACCTTCGACACCGAGTACTTCATCGACCAGCGCGCCCGCCGGCCGCTCGCGCGCATCGTCAACGGGATCACGACCGAGCTGACCTGGCCCGAGATCCAGCTGCGCTACGGCCGTGACGGCGACGGCGCCGACATCCTCTTTCTCGTCGGCCCCGAGCCGGACTTCCATTGGAGCGACTTCACCGACGTCGTCACCGACGCCGCGGGGCGCTTCGACGTGCGCCTCGTGGTCGGCCTCGGAGCCTTTCCCGCCCCCACGCCCCACACCCGCCCAGTGCGCGTCATCGGCACCGCCCCGGCCTCGAGCGCCCACGTCCTCGCCCTCGTCGGGACGGTGACCGGCGAGCTCGAGGTCCCCGCCGGCATCAGCTCGGCGCTGGAGCTGGGCTTCGCCGAGGTCGACATGGACATCGTGACCCTGTGGGCCCGGGTGCCCCACTACGTCGCCTCGATGCCCTACCCCCAGGCCTCGGCAGCCCTGATCGAAGGACTGGCCCGGATCGCCGGGCTGACCCTCGACGCCAGCCACCTGCGGGCGTCGGCCGAGGAGGCCCGCCAGCGCGTTGACGACCTCGTGACCAACAACCCCGACCACAGCTCGATGGTCGAGCTGCTCGAAGAGGCCGCCGACGAGGTCGAGGGCACGTCCCTTGGCGAGGAGCTACCGAGCGGCGACGAGCTCGCCGCCGAGCTCGAGCGGTTCCTCCGCGGCGAGGCCAGTTGAACGTCGCCTAGCGTGGCGTCCATGACAGAAACGACCAAGAAGAACGTACTGATCACCGGCGCCGGATCGGGCTTCGGCAAGCTCAGCGCCCTCGCCCTCGCCGAGCGCGGACACCACGTCATCGCCACCACCGAGACGAAGGCCCAGGCCAAGGTGCTGCGCGCTGAGGCCCCCCAGCTCACGGTGAAGAAGCTCGACATCACCACCGACGATGTCGATAAGGCCCTGGACTGGGACGTCGACGTGCTGATCAACAACGCCGGAGCGGGCCAGACCGGGCCCATCGCGGACATCGCGCTCGAGCGGGTGCGCCACCTCTTCGACGTCAACGTCTTTGGCACCATGGCGATGACCCAGACCGTCCTACGGGGCATGGCCGAGAAGCGCTCCGGACGTATCATCATCATGTCCTCGATCGCCGGCGTGCTCTCGGCGCCGGCCTTCGGACCCTACGCCATGACCAAGCACGCGCTCGAGGCGATGGGCAAGGCCCTGCGCGCCGAGCTCGCGCCGCTCGGCATCGACGTGACGCTGATCAACCCCGGTCCGTACCTGACGGGCTTCAACGACCGGATGGCCGACTCGATGTGGGAGTGGTTCAACGACAAGTCACTCAACGGCGCCGAGGCCGAGCTGTTCCGCGTCATCGGCACCTTCGTGACGACCGGCCAGCGCGACCCCGCCGAGGTCGTCGCCAAGCTGGTCGAGCTGGTCGAAGCCGAGACGACGGCCGAGAACAACTTCGTACCCGAGGACATCCGCGAGCAGCTGAACCTCAGCTAGGGGTTGCGACGTCGACGTCGCCCTCCTCGATGGCGAGGCCCAGCCCCAGGGCGTAACCCTCGAGAAAGAGGGCGCTATCGCCCTGGCGTGGGTGGCGGTCGGCGATCTCGTTGAATCGCGGCGAGTGGTCGGCCTCTTGGAGGTGGGCCAGTTCGTGCACGAGCACCGCGTCGATCACCCACTCCGGGCACTGGCGGAGCCGGCTCGAGACTCGAATCTCGCGCGACGCCGGCGAGCACGAGGCCCACCTCGCCTGCTGGTTCTTCACCCAACGCACCGAGCTCGGCTCGACGCCGTCGTTGAACTGACCGGCGAGAATACGGGCGCGCGCCTCGAGCGAGGCGTCGCCCGCGGCGTTCTGCGGGCGCTGGGACAAGAGCCGCACGACGAGGTCGTCGACAAAGGCGGCGCGCTCGCGACCGCGGATCCGCGCGGGGATCTGCACGACGATACGGCTGCCCGACCAGTGCGCCGTACCGGTCTTCTTGCGCCTCGACGAGGCGCGGATCTCGACCTCGGGCCGATCGAAGCGTGGCGGCTCGATCGTGATGATCGTGTCCGGCGACGTGTTCTTGTGCTTGGCCATCAGACGATGATGTTGACCAGACGAGGGGGGCGCGACACCACGCGCTTCGGCGTGGCCCCGGCCAGCACGGCGCAGACGGCCGCGTCCTCCAGGGCCTCGGAGGCGGCGTCGCCCATCGTGATGTCCGGCGGGACCTCCAGGCGGGCCCGCACCTTGCCGTTGACCTGGACGATCATGGTGACGGTCTCGGCGCGCACCATCGCGGGGTCGGCCGTCGGCCAACGTTGGCGGTGGACGCTGGGCTCGTCGGGGTGGCGCTGCTCCCAGAGCTCGGCCGAGACGTGCGGGGCCATCGGGGCGAGCAGTTTGAGCATGAGATCGAGCGCCTCGTCGAGCGTCGCGCGCTCGGCGCCGTGCTCGCTCCTCGCCCACTTGGAGACGGTGTTGAGCAGCTCCATCATCGCGGCGACCGCTGTGTTATAACTCCAGCGCTCGAGGCCCTCGGTGACCTTGGCGACCGTGCGGTGCACGGCGCGGCGCACCTCCACGTCGGCGTCGTCGACGCCGTTGTGGAAGTGCACCTCGTAGTCCTGGCAGAGCCGGTAGAAGCGGTCAATGAACCGCCCGCAACCGTCGATCACCTCGTCGGTCTGGTCGGTCCAGTCGACGTCGTCGGCCGGCGGGCCCACGAAGAGGTGGAAGAGCCGAAGCCCGTCGGCCCCTACGGTCTCGTAGTACTCCTCGGGCGCGACGAGGTTGCCCCGGGACTTGGACATCTTGGAGCCGTCGAGGCGGATCATGCCTTGGGTGAAGAGTCGGCGGAACGGCTCACGTGAGAGCCCCGAGGCGAGTCCGATGTCGACGAGGGCCTTCACGTAGAACCGCGCGTACATCAGGTGCAGGATCGCGTGCTCGATGCCGCCGATGTACTGGTCGACGGGCATCCACTTGGCGGCCTGCACCGGGTCGAAGGCCATGTCGGGAGTGAAGGGGTCGGCGAAGCGCAAGAAGTACCACGACGAGTCACAGAAGGTGTCCATGGTGTCGGTCTCACGCCGGGCCGGCGACCCGCAGATCGGGCAGAGCGTGTCGCGGAACCCCGCGTGGGTCGCCAGCGGCGACTGGCCACTGCTCTGAATCGTCACGTCGTCGGGGGCGAGGACGGGCAGCTGGTCCTGGGGCACCGGCACGATGCCGCAGGCCGCACAGTAGACGATCGGGATGGGGCAGCCCCAGAAGCGCTGGCGTGAGACGAGCCAGTCGCGCAGTCGGTAGTTGACTTTCGGCACGCCGCGAGCGTGCTCGGCGAGGTACGCCGTCGCCGTCGCCTTGGCGCTCACCACGTCGAGGCCGTTCAAGAAGCCCGAGTTGATGTGCTCGCCGTCGCCGGTATAGGCGCCCCCTTCGAAGCCCTCGGGCGGCTGGGTCGTGCGCACGATCGGCAATCCGTAGACGGTGGCGAAGGCGAAGTCGCGCTCGTCCTCGGCCGGCACCGCCATGATCGCGCCCGTCCCGTAGGTGCCGAGCACGTAGTCCGCGACGTAGACCGGCACCGGCTCGTGGGTGAAGGGGTTGAGTACGTGGCTGCCGGTGAAGGCGCCACGCTTCTCGAGGCCGGCGCCGGCGTCGGATGACGCGGTTCGCTCCATCTCGCTCTCGGACGACGCGCGCTGGACGAGCGCCATGACATTGACCCGCTCATCGTCGGTCGTGAGTTCGTCGAGCAGCGGATGCTCGGGGGCGATAACGGCGTAGGTGACCCCGAAGCCTGTGTCGGGACGGGTGGTGAAGACCCGCAGGGCCCTGGCTGGGTCGTTCGCGAAGGGCAGGTCGAACTCGACGCCCTCGCTGCGTCCGATCCAGTTGCGCTGCATCGTCTTCACGCGCGCGGGCCATTCCAGGGGCTCGAGGTCGGCGAGCAACTCGTCGGCGTAGTCGGTGATCTTGAAGAACCACTGCTCAAGGTTCCTGCGCTCGACGAGATCGCCCGAGCGTTCGCAGGTGCCGTCGGCGAGGACCTGCTCGTTGGCGAGGACCGTCGCGCAGCCGGGGCACCAGTTCACCGGTGCTTGGGCCCGGTACGCGAGACCGGTTTCGAGGAACGCGAGGAAGATCGTCTGGGACCACCTGATGAACTCCGGGTCGTGGCTGAACACCTCGCGGCGCCAGTCGTAGACCGCGCCGAGGCGGCTGATCGAGGTCTTCAACTCGGCCATCCGGGCCTCGGTGAAGGGGCGCGGGTGGCTGCCGGCCTTGATGGCCGCGTTCTCGGCCGGCAGGCCGAAGGAGTCAAAGCCGAGCGGTGAGAGGACGGCCTTGCCGAGCATCGTCTGGTAGCGCACCACGAGGTCACCGAAGGTGTAGTTGCGGATGTGGCCCTGGTGGGCCGTGCCCGAGGGGTACGGGTACATGCACAGCGCATAAAATCGCTCACGGGGGTCGTCGTTGTTGATCTCGTAGTCGCCCTCATCGCGCCAGCGGGCCTGCCACTTCGTCTCCACTGCCGTCACGTCGAATGGGCGGGCCATCTGGACATTCTAGGGATGCCACGGCCTAGCCTCTCTTCAAGAAAGCTGGTGCGATGAACGGTTCGACGTATCTGCTGGTCCACGGCGCGTGGGGCGGCGCGTGGTGCTGGCGCGACCTCGGGGCGGAGTTCAGTCGGCGCGGCGTCACTTGGTCGGCCGTCGACCTGCCTAGTTCGAGGTTCGACGCCGATCCGGCAACGAACCTTGCCGACGACGCGACATTGGTTGCTCAACGGGCCGAGGCCCTCGGGCCGGTCGTCCTCATTGGCCATAGCTACGCCGGTGCCGTCATCACCGAGGCAGCCCCGCGAATTGTCGAACTCCAACGCCTCATCTACGTAGCGGCCCTGGTGCCGTTGCTCGACCAAAGCGCCTCGCAGACGTCTCGTGGGGCCAAGGCCCGAACGCTGCTAGACGACTCGATCGAGCGCGACGACGGAATCCTTCGACTAAGGCCCGACCTCGCTGGCGCGGCTCTCTACGGTGACTGTGCCCCTGCCGTCGTCGAGTGGGCGTTGTCCCAACTCTCGACCCAGACCCTGGCGTCGTTTCGAGGCGTACGAACCGCTGGCCCCGCCGAGGTGCCGTCGTTCTACGTGCGCTGCTCGAGGGACCGCGCGATCGATCCGGGACTGCAGGTGGAGATGGCCGCGCGTTGCAATGACTCAGTGACGCTCGACAGCGATCACTCGCCGTTTATCTCTCAACCTCTCACTTTGGCTGACGCCATACTCAGTTGAGCCGTACGGGCCGACCGATTTCAACTGATAACATCTTTGAACCTTTGGGGGTATAGCTCAGCTGGTAGAGCACTTGCATGGCATGCAAGGGGTCCGGGGTTCGAATCCCCGTACCTCCACCAAGTAAAATCCTGATCAAAAATCCTGATCAAAGTGACAATCCGCCTGGTCGAACAATCGCCTGAGCCGGCTTATCAAGATGGGAAAGCGGTACATGGTCGACACCGGTCTCGCCGCGGCCGCCGCCGGCATCGGTGCGCAAGCAGTCCTGGCGAATGGTGACCTCGTCGGCCGGTACTTCGACGCTTTCGCTACTGCCCAGCTGCGTCCCGAGATAGTCCTCTCGTACCCACGACCAATTCTTCATCACCTGCGCATGGAAGCCGGCCGTCGTGAAATTGATCTGGTTATTGAGATTGGCGCGTCACGGGTCGTCGCTATTGAGTTTAAAGCTGGTGTGGCGCCAACGCTTGGCGATGCGAAGCACCTGTTCTGGCTCCGCGATGAACTGGGTAAGGATTTCGTGGCGGGCGTTGTCCTTCACAGTGGACCGGGGATTTACGAGTTAGGGGACAGGGTCTACGCCGTACCCCTCTGCGCTCTGTGGGCGTGAGGAATGCCGAGTGTCAAGAATGCCCCGGCTCACACTGTCGGCTCGCGGTTCCGGTCCTTGGGTGCCGCGTGCGAATTCTTTCGTCTCCCACGTAACAAGGAATACTTCGCTGAAGTTATTTCGTATGGCAACGCCGGACTCACTCGCCTCGGAATTGACGCGCCGCAACTGACCCTTTGCACGGCACGCAAGGGGTTTACTGGCGCCTTTGCCGATCGTTTGGGCCTCGGTTCTTTGCTCTCTTCACGGATCGCACCGAGGGGCGAACGCCTCCATGTTCAGGACCGTGGCAAGGTGCTCACCCAGATGGCAATCGTGATCGCCGGGGGTGGCAAGAGCTGCGCGGACATCGAGCACCTGCGTTTTCAGAGCGATCTCTTCGGTCACATGGCCAGTGACTCCACGGCGCATCGCACGTTTCACGAGTTAGACGGCGCAGCCCTCGTCGAGTTGGCGAAGGCCACCGTCGCGGTGCGCGCCAAGGCGCGTACTCTGTCAACGAAGTTTCTTCAACTTGTTCATCGTGAAAGCCGTGACGGCGCGACCGGCGCGGGGAAAAATCCGCTTGAGGAGCCAACCCGGTACGACCTGGTAGCGCGGCGTCGGAACAATGATCCGCTCGCGCGTCACTGCATTGAGAGCCTGTCGGGCGACCACGTCGGGCGAAGTGCCCCGCTTGGCGTACAGCTTGGTCAAGGCGGCCTGTCGGTCCTTCCAGTCGCCGCGCATGGTCGATGTCTGGACGATGCCGGTGTTGATGATGCCCGGGCAGAGCACCGAGACGCGGACGTTGGTACCGGTCAACTCACCCTCGAGTGCTTCGCTGAGTGCGACGACGGCCGCCTTGGTTGCGGAGTACGGTGCCATTCCGGGGTTGGGTACCAGCCCGGCCATCGAGGCGGTGTTGACGATGTGCGCGGGCCGTTCCTGCTCGAGCAAACGTGGGAGAAACGCGTGCAGCCCGTTCACCACGCCCATCAGGTTGACGTCGATAAGCCGTCGCCAGTCCTCGAGCGTTGTGTCGGCCACGATGCCAGCGTGGCCGATGCCGGCGTTGTTGAACAGCAGGTCGACCGGGCCGTTCTGGAAAATGCTGTCGGCGAGTTGGTTGACTGCGGTGGAGTCGGCGACGTCCAAGGCATGGGACGCGGCGTGTCCACCCGCGGCACGCACCTCCTCGGCGACGGTCTCGGCGCTCGAGATGTCGAGATCGGCGACGTGAACGAAGGCGCCTCGCTGGCCCAGCAACCTCGCGATCGACCGGCCGATACCCGAGCCTGCGCCGGTCACCACGGCCGTCTTGCCCGTCAGATCACTGGTGTCGATGCGGGGCTTCGCGGTGCGTCGGGTTGGGGTGATTTTCATGCCAATTCCTCCGAAAGTCTGGGAGCGATCGCGGCCAGAACAATAAAATTGACGTCCCTAGCAACACTATCGCGAGACGGTCAGCTTCCTCGTCCGAGGTACGGAGCGACCGTGTCGATTACGGGGATGCGGCGATGGCGTCAGTGGGACGCGCCGATGACTTTGACAAATGACGTAGCGAAGGGTACTTTTACGAAAGTCACATTCGTGTTAGCGATTTCCTGCGCACCTCTCAGGGACCACTGAGGCGAGGTCAGCGTGATGCTAGACGGCTCCCTCTCAGCAAGCCGAAAGAATGGAGACTCTCATGACCGAGATCACCGGAGGCGAACTGTTCGCGCGCGCATTACAGGCTGAAGGAATCGAGTTCCTCTTTGGGCTCCCCTCACCCGAGTCCGACCCACTTCTCCACGAACTCGAGAAGCACGGCATCCGGATGGTGCCGGTTCGTCACGAGGCGGCGGCCGTTCATATGGCCGAAGGCCTCTACAAGACAACCGGCAAGGTGTCCGCGGTGCTCGGTAACCCCGGACCGGGGTCAGCGAATCTGCTGCCCGGGGTACTCACCGCGCTTCACGAGGGCGTGCCCGTCCTCGTCATCACCTCCCAGCACCGCATGGGCATTGTCTATCCGTCCTCGCCCGCCACCTTCCAAGGCCAGGATCAACTCGACCTATTCCGCCTCGCGGTGAAATGGGGCGCACCGGTGTTCGAATGGGGGCGTATTCCCGAAGTCCTGCGTCTAGCCTTTCGCGAGATGTGGAACGGCCGACCCGGTCCCGTCCACCTCGAGCTGCCCGCTCCGGTCCTCTACGCCACCGGCGACGACGCGAGTGCGCCAATTCTCGCGCCAAGTGCCTATCGCGGTATCGGGCCCCAAGCCTCGGAGACTCAGATCTCCGAGGCGGCGCAGATGCTCGCCGCCGCCCAACGACCGGTCGTGATCTCGGGCGCCGGCGTCGACCGAGCGGGCGCGAACGCCGCGTTGCTGGAGATCGTGGAACTGCTCGGCTGTCCGGTCCTGACAACTATGGCGGGCCGCGCCACTGTGCCGTCGGATCACCCGAACTATGTGTTTGGATTCGGACCGGCCGGCGACCAAGTGCGCCGCGAGGCCGATGTGTTGCTCGTTGTCGGCTCGCGCGTAGGGAACCTCGACGTGCCCTACGATCAGTACTGGGGCGATCCCTCCGGGCAGCGCATGATCCAGATTGACCTCGACCCGCGACACCTCGGCGTCACTCGTCCGCTCAGCCTCGGCATCGTCGCCGACGCCCGCAGTGCCTCGCAGGGCATCGCGGACCAGTTGCGCACGATGGCGCGAGCCGATCGCGACGGGGGCGACCTCGCTCGCTATCGGGCCCTTGATGAGGAGGTCCGGGTGTCGCGGTCGGCGCCCGTCCTCGAATGGCAGGGTCCGGGAATCCATCCCGCCCACGCCGTCGAGGCAATTGGGGCGGTCTTTGGCTCCGACGCGATCTACACCGTCGACGGCGGTAACACCTCGCTCTGGGCCTACTCGTACCTTCCGCCGACCCGTCCGCGTTCGTACAATTCAATTCTCGAACTGGGAATGCTCGGTACGGGAATTCCCTCGGCGATCGGCGCCAAACTCGGCTCGCCCAATCGTGAGGTGGTGTGCATCACCGGCGACGGCGCCGCAGGGTTCAACATTATGGAGATGCAGTCCGCCGCACGCGAGAATATTGCCATTACGACGATTGTCTTTGCCGAGGGCTCGTGGACGATGGAGGAGCCCAACGAACTCATTCTGTACGGAAAGACCTTCGGGACGGCCCAGGGCCAAATCCGCTGGGATCTCGTCGCTCAGGGTCTGGGTTGCCAGGGCGAGTACGTCGACCGCTTGGAGGATCTCGATCCGGCGCTGCGCCGCGCGCGGGCCCATGACGGCCCCAGCCTCATCTGCCTGCGCACCGATCACGACGCTAACCTCGCCCTGCCTCTAGACCTGATGATCCGCTTCAGCGAGGTCTACACCGGCCCGGCCGAGGCTGCGGTGAGCGTTTAAGTGTAATTCTCAGATCGGTCATTGGCCAAGAGGAGTTCCTCTGGCTCGGATTGAGTTTGCGAGACATCATTCGACATGGAGAACCGCGGCGAATCACGCTAACGCAAAATTTCTCTCGGCGCGAAGACTTTGACGTACCGGCCTGGCGATACTCGAAGAAGTCGAGAAGGCAACCGGGTCGTGCCTTCGCTCAGTTCGGCCAAGGCTAACTTAAGCCCGGATCTGCTAACCGACCCCCCGGCTCGGCTGATTGCCTCAGCAATCTCGACTTTTGCTACTTCGTGCACGCCGTCGCCAAATTGGGCCGACACTACGTTCATGACGAATTCCTTGACAGTGCTATGGAGCCCAGTTGACCGCAGCCCAATGAATACAGGTGGAAGTTGAATGGTCGGGGTGTTCGGATGAGGTAACCCTCGCTCCACGAAAAAAGCCTTGAAAATAAAGGCTTATCGGCTCAGCCTTGAGACTCGTTGTTCGCTAAAACCGCCTACTGCAGCAACCGTTTGTATAAATTTGGTGAAGTTGGTCAAGCAAGTGTGAGGCAAGTGTGAGTTGTTTGTATGTGAGTTGTAGCCGCGGCCGACCTCGGTAGGTCGCCGCGCAGCGAGGCGATAGTGGTGCTCGTCAGCC
>JAYSQJ010000197.1:0-3332 GCA_043721635.1 Acidimicrobiales bacterium
TCGTCGTGATCGAAAGTGGTGAGCCCGTCCATCCGACGTCCCGCGTGAACGGGAAGTGGCCGGTGTTGATCTGCGCCGCGCGATAGAGGAGCAGCGTGACGATCACCATCGAGATCATGAACAGGACCAGCCACGCGGCGCCGAGGTGGCTGCCGTAGAAGCGGCTGGCCCGGTCCTTGCGCGAGGGCGCGCTCTTGATCCGGATGATGGTGAACACCACGAGCGAGACCAGCACGGCGGTCGCGAAGAAGTCCTCGACGAAGGCGAGCCAGTTGTCCTGGCCGATCAGCGGGAGGTGGAAGTTGCGACTGAAGAGCGCCCCGTAGGCCTCAATGATCGTGGTCATCAGCACGGTGAAGCCCCACATCGTGAAGAAGTGCGCGAGACCGGGCACGGTCCACTTGAGGAGCTTGCGCTGGCCGGCGACCTCGACGACCTCGGCCTCGCTAACTTTACGAAATCCCTGCCAGCGACGGGGCGCCGGCTGGCCGCTGCGAATCAGCTTCGAGAGCCAGAAGAAGCGACGTCCCGCGATAGCGAAGAGCACGACCGTGATGCCGAGACCAATAATGATGCGAGTCAGCACGGCGGTCCTCCGATCGGTTGGCGATTGGTCACGGCTTCTTGAAGTTCTCCGAGTAACGGCTCGGGGTCGGGCCGCGCTGGCCCTTGTACTTGGAACCGAGCCCCGACGAGCCGTAGGGGCGGTCCGCCGGTGTCGTCATCTCGAAGAAGCTGATCTGGCCGATCTTCATACCGGGATAGAGAGTGATGGGCAGATTCGCGACGTTGGAGAGCTCGAGGGTGATGTGGCCGTCCCAGCCGGCGTCGACGAAGCCGGCGGTCGAGTGGATCACGAGGCCGAGCCGTCCGAGCGAGCTCTTGCCGTCGAGTCGCGCGACGATGTCCGAGGGGATGGCGATCCGCTCGGTGGTCGATCCGAGCATGAACTCGCCGGGGTGCAGGATCATCGGGTTGTCGGAACCGACGTCGATCAGCTCGGTCAGATCCTCCTGGGCCTCGCGCACGTCGATTACCCGCTGGGAGTGGTTTCGAAAGACCCGGAAGTACTGGTCGATGTGCAGATCGACGCTGGAGGGTTGGATGCAGTCCTCGCCCAACGGATCGACGATGATGCGCCCATTCTCCAAGGCTTCCTTGATCGAGCGGTCCGAGAGCACCATAACATCGTCACGATACACAAGATGAGTCGGCGTACGAATCGACTGCCTCCGAACCGCACCCGTCCCGGGCGATGATGCTGCTGGTACTGATCTGATCGGTACTGCTAAGCGCCAGGATTCTTCGACTCTCGCGCTCGAGGTTGTGGCTGACGCTGACGTCGCGGTCAAGTCGCCGGCCACCAACACCGAATTCGAAGAGGCGTTCCTTGACAAAGTGGCTGGTCCTTAGGCAGAGACGTCAACTGCTCTTCACCCCGACCGACCCTGAGCCGAGCGCGACCACGGTGACGCGACTAGGAAAGGACGCGACGGCGGAAGTTGCGAAGTCCGATCGCCAAGAACAAAGCACCGAACACCACCATGACGGGATAGACGACGTAGAGGTGCATGTGGGGCGCATCGGTGAAGGCGGCGCGCATGCCCTCGTTCACGTAGATCAGAGGATTGACGAGCACCAGGGTCTGGAGCCAGTGGAAAGCGCCAATCTTTACCGGTGCGAGACTCGTCCATGGGTAGTAGGTCCCCCCGAGGAAGGTAATCGGAAGAATGACGAAGCCGAACATCAGGCCGATGTTGCGCGGCTCGAAGCTCGTTCCCAATGTCAGTCCGAGGCCGGCCATCGCCATGCATGCCAGGGGCACGAAGGTGAGGATGACCAGCCAGTGCAGCGAGAGCTGCGCGCTGACCCCGGCGGCGTGGACGACCGACGCAATCGGAAAGACGATGCAAGCCGAAATCAGGCCCTGAGTCGCGCCAGAGAGCACCTTGGCCATGGCGACGAGCCAGATCGGGCACGGTCCCTGGACGCGATCCTCGATCTCGCGCGTGAAGCCGAACTCTTGCGCCATCGTGAGCGCGATTGACTGCACGCCCTGGAACATGACCGAGATGCCGACGACCCCGGGCACCAGGATCGTGGCGAAGTCGAGCGATCCCTTGGCGCCGCGACCGCCGACGGCCTGTCCGATCTTTGGGAAGACGAAGAGGAAAACGAAGCAGAGCAAGAACGGCTGGATGAGCGTGCGCAGCACGAACTCGCCGAAGTTCTTGCGCACGACCACGAGGTCACGCAGCATCAGCGCCGCGAGCGCCGTACGGCTCGCACGAAAGACCGAACGGGTCGGTCCGGTCATGATCGTGGGCGTAGTCGCGGTCATATCTCTCTCAGCTCCTTGCCGGTCAGGTTGATGAAGACCGTCTCGAGGCTCGGCTCAGCCACGCCGAGGTCGACGATGTCGAGTCCGGCGTTCTCCGCCGCGGCGACGATCCGCGGAACGATCCGCTCAGCCCCTTGCACATGCACCTGCACCACCGAGTCGACCAGATGGGTCGCCACGACCCCCGCGACGTCCCGTGCGACGACGTCCGCCAGCTCCTGCGGGTGGTCGGTCACCTTGATGGTCACGATCGTGTCGGCGCCGGTGCTCTTCTTCAGGTTGGCGGGCGTGTCGAGAGCGAGGATGCGACCGTGGTCCATGATCGCGACCCGGTCGCAGAGATTGTCGGCCTCCTCCATGTAGTGCGTGGTCAACACCACGGTCTGTCCGGAGCCGTTCAACTGCTTCAGCATCTCCCACAGCGCGAGGCGGCTCTGAGGATCGAGACCGGCGGTCGGCTCGTCAAGGAAGAGGACGGCGGGATTGTGGAAGATGGCCCGGGCTACCATGAGGCGCTGGGCCATTCCTCCCGAGAGCACGTAGACCGAGGCCTTGGCCCATTTCGACAGGCTGAAGAACTCGAGGAGTTCATCGGAACGGCGTCGAGACTCCTTTGCGTTGATGCCGAAGAAGCGTCCGTGGAAATAGAGGTTCTCCCACACGGTCAGTTGGCGGTCGAGGGTGTTCTGCTGGGAGACGATGCCCGACACCTGCTTCACCAGCGCCGGGTGCCGACGCACGTCAATACCGGCGACGAACGCCGACCCCGATGTCGGGACAACTCGGGTCGTCAAGACACCCGCGATTGTCGTCTTTCCCGCACCGTTCGGTCCCAAGAGCCCGAAGATCTCACCCTTGTGAACGAGAAGGTCGAGATCGTCAAGAGCCGGGACGTCCATGCCCGAATAGATCTTGGTCAGGTTCTCAGTGCGGATTATCTCCTCCACGGAAGTCACCGTTGTATTCTCCGTTAATCTTCCCGGACTCCTCT
>JAYSQJ010000198.1:0-26615 GCA_043721635.1 Acidimicrobiales bacterium
CGACCTGTTCAAGATCGGCATCGGCCCGAGCAGCTCGCACACGGTCGGGCCGATGCGCGCCGCACGGCTCTTCGCGCTGCGACTGCAACACGACGGGCATTGGCTCGATTCAGATCTGGGAGAGCGGGCCTCTCCGACGTTGATGTGAATCTTTTCACGTACTAGGACACGCTCATCCCAATTGGTCGTTACGAACGGGTGTTTAATCGGTTTAGGCCGTTACTGCGACGGTGTGATTTGGAACCTATTCGGAGGGAAAAACATGTCTGATCAGATGGTGACGGCCCCCGGGCCGATGCATACCGTGGCCGACCCCGGTCCACTAGGGCTGGCTGGATTCGCGATGACGACGTTCTGTCTCAGCGCGGCCAACGCCAACCTGTGGCACGGCGGGGGAGCGGCCGCGGCGCTCTCCCTGGCGCTCGTCTACGGAGGAATAGCCCAGTTCGCGGCCGGCATGTGGGAGTTCCACCGGCGCAACACCTTTGGGGCGCTGGCCTTCACCTCGTACGGCGCGTTCTGGATCAGCTTCTACGTGCTCTTGAAGATTCCGGCGATTGCCCCCGGACCGGACACGGTGGCCGTCTTCCTATTGGGGTGGACGATCTTCACCCTCTACATGACGGTGGCGGCCAGCCGAGTGAACATGGCGGTCTTCTCCGTCTTCGTCGTCCTGTCGGTCACCTTCATACTGCTCACCATCGGAAACTGGGGGGCCGGTCACGCCAACATCGTGAAGATTGGTGGATGGACGGGCCTGTTGACCGCGGCCCTGGCCTGGTACGCCTCGGCGGCGGGGGTCATCAACGACACCCACAAGAAGGTGGTACTGCCAGTCGGTCCGAGAGGCTAACGTACTCATCACTGGTGCTTGCACCGGACCCAACCGCCAACAGCGCCCCGGCCCACAAGGCTCGGGCGCTGTTGGCATTCTGGGCAAGGTTTGCGCATCTGATTCGCCACCGACCCATCCCTGCGAGCGGTGGAGACCGGTGGAGATCCGAGCTGGCTTTGAGCGCCAGGGGTCCGTCGCGGTGGCCACGGCCGTGACGGCGCGAGCAGTGCACGCGGCGGCGATTGCCGTTCGGAGGCGACGTGGACCGTTTCTCGCCGTCGATGTTGGTGGCCAGCGTTGCGGCCCGGCGCTCACTCGATAGCCACGACAGTGGTGTTGCTAGTGTCGGAATGATTGTCCGTTTGCTGACAAGACATGGGAGGTCCCGCGATGCCCAAGAGTGGCGACAACGCTGTTTCCGAGGCCCAAATTGCCGTTCACTGGCGCGAGGAGGAGGTTTACAACCCGCCGGCCAAGTTCATCGGGCAGGCCAACGCCTCCGACCCGGCGATAATTGACCGCTTCCAGGAGGAGAACTTCCCCGAGTGCTTCCGTGAGTACGCCGATCTGCTCTCGTGGGATGAGTACTGGCACACGACGCTCGACTCGAGCAACCCGCCCTTCTGGAAGTGGTTCGTCGGAGGACGACTGAATGCGTCGTACAACTGCGTCGACCGCCACCTGGCCACGTTGCGCGACAAGGTGGCCATCCAGTGGGTGCCCGAGCCCGAGACCGAGGACGTCCAGGCGATCACCTACCAAGAGCTCTACCGCCGGGTCAACGAGTTCGCGGCCCTGCTGCGTGACGACTGCGGGCTGAAGGCCGGCGACCGCGTGACCCTGCATATGCCCATGGTTCCCGAACTGCCCGTGACGATGCTCGCGTGCGCGCGCCTGGGCGTGATCCACTCCGAGGTCTTCGCCGGATTCAGCGGGGGAGCCTGCGGCGGGCGGATCGCTGACTCGGGCAGCGAGGTGCTGATCACGATGGACGGCTACTACCGCAACGGCGAGATCATCGACCACAAGGTCAAGGCCGACGAGGCCGTCATCACCGCCGAGGCCGAGGGCCAGAAGGTGAAGAAGGTTCTCGTGTGGCGCCGCCACGTCGGCCAGTACGCCTCGCAGAGCCCCATGGTCGAGGGTCGGGACTACTTCGTCGACGACGTGATGAAGGAGTACAAGGGCCAGTTGGTCGACCCGGTCTCGATGCGCTCCGAAGACCCGCTGTTCATCATGTACACGAGTGGCTCCACGGGCAAGCCCAAGGGTGCCCAGCACTCGACTGGCGGCTACCTCGCCTACGTGGCGGGGACGTCGAAGTACTACCAGGACATCCACCCCGAGGACACCTACTGGTGCATGGCCGACATCGGCTGGATCACCGGCCACTCCTATATCGTCTACGGGCCGCTCGCGCTCGGCGCGACCTCGGTCATGTACGAGGGCCTGCCGACGTACCCCGACGCCGGTCGGGTGTGGCGCATCGCCGAGCGGCTCGGGGTGAACATCTTCCACACCGCACCGACCACGATCCGCATGCTGCGAAAGGTCGGCCCGGACGAGCCGGCGAAGTACGACTACCACTTCAAGCACATGACCACGGTCGGTGAGCCGATCGAACCGGCCGTGTGGCGCTGGTACTACGAGACGGTCGGCAAGAACGAGGCCGTCATCGTCGATACCTGGTGGCAGACCGAGACCGGAGGCTTCATGGGCAGTACGCTGCCGGGCCTGATGGCGATGAAGCCCGGGAGCTGTGGCCCGGGCGTGCTCGGCGTCTACCCGGCGATCTTCGACGAGAACGGCGACGAGGTCGAATCGGGGACCGGCCGGGCGGGCAACATCTGCATCCGCAATCCGTGGCCCGGGGCGCTCCAGACGATCTACGGCCAGCCCGAGCGGTTCGTCTCGGTGTACTACGAGAAGTACTGCCGCGACAAGAACTCGAAAGACTGGCACGACTGGCCGTACTTCGCGGGCGACGGCGCGGTGAAGGCCGCCGACGGGTACTTCCGGATCCTCGGTCGGGTCGACGACGTCATCAACGTCGCCGGTCACCGCCTCGGTACCAAAGAGCTCGAGTCGGCGTGCCTGACGGTGCCCGAGATCGCCGAGGCCGCCGCGGTGCCGGTCGTGGACGACGTCCGGGGTCGCGCGGTCGAGATGTACGTCTCGCTCAAGCCTGGCACGGACCCGGTGGGAATCGAGGACAAGGTCACCAAGGCCATCGAGCGTGAGATCGGCAAGATCGCGCGCCCGAAGAAGGTCTGGATCGTGGCGGACATGCCCAAGACCCGCTCGGGCAAGATCATGCGCCGCGTCATCGCGAGCATCTCGAACTTCGCCGACTATGGCGACATCACGACGCTGGCGAACCCCGAGGTGGTCGACAACATCCGCCACCACGTGCAGAGCGAGAAGATGGCCAGCAACGACGTCCCGCGCGAGCTGACCTTCGAGGAGATCGAGGAGATCAACAGTTTCGGCAAGGAGTAGTCGAACTCCTCCACTGGAGGGTCGTGTCAACGTTATGAAAACGCGACCAATGGAAAGAACTTCAACGCCCCGTCCTCGCGTGGCGTCGCCAGTGGGCGCACCGACGTGCGCGGTGGCGGGCGACCCACCGGCAGACCTCTGGACGTTCCGTGACACGGCGTCGTAAGAAAGCGTGACCAGACGACAGGTAGTTGGTGAGAAGCAATGGAATACGTCAGATCGACGGAGTCCGGTTGGCTCGAGCCAGAGGAGTTCTGATGAGCACTGACACCAACAGCATCGGGGGCCGTGAATCCCGACGAGACTTCGGCGGACCCCGTCGAGCGGGCCGCGGACCGCTAAGCATCCTCATTCTCCTCACGGCGGCCATACTGGTCGCGGTGGTGGGAATCGCCGGCGTCGAGATTGGACGCTCGCACAACGCCTCGGGCGCCACGATCTCGGTCAGCGGCACCGGCACCGTGAAGGGCACGCCGGACACGGCCAGCTACAGCATCGGCGTGCACACGATTGACGCCTCGGCCAAGGCCGCAATGGAAGCCAACAACCTGAAGGTCGCCGCCCTCATCGCCGCCCTGAAGCGCAATGGTGTGACCGCGAAGGAGATGCAGACCTCGGGACTCAACATTTACCAGAACACCAACAACTACGGGGTGGTGACGGGCTTCTCGGTCGATAACACGCTGAACGTCACGATGCACAACATGAAACGAGTGGGCTCAGCCATCGACGCGGCCGCCACGGTCGTCGGTAACGGCATCCAGCTCAACGGCATCACGTTTTCGATCTCCAACCAGTCCAAGCTGCTCCAGGCGGCCCGTGACAAGGCCATGAAGAACGCGCGTCTCGCGGCCGGCCAACTGGCGAGCGCCGGAAGCGCCCACGTGACGAGTCTCCTTCGCGTCACCGACCAGGAGAACTACAGCCCGCCGGTGCACTACGGCTACGACACCCTCAAAGCGACCGCCGCCCAGCCCTCGGTCCCGGTTCAGACCGGCACGCAAACGGTGACGGTGACGGTCTCGGTGGTCTACTCGCTGGCCAGTTGAGCCCGCGATTGTTCGCTTGGCACCCGTGTGAAAAGAGTCCTGCACACGGGTGCCCGGCGTAGGATCGCCTCGGCTTAGGAATCGAAGCCGAAGCCGAAGCGATCCATGGTCTTCAGCCAAAGGTTCCGGCGACCCTCGTGCTCGTCGGCGTAAGCAATAGCCGCTTGGGTGATTCGGATGAAGAGCCACTTGAAGGGCTCGGGCGGGAAGGGCATGGGGCGTTTGCGGACCATCGTCAGACGGGTGCGCTCGGTGTCGAGCCCGTCGAGCAGATCAAGCATCGTGGCGGCGCCGAAGCGAGTCGAGGCGACGCCCAGCCCGGTGTAGCCGAGCACGTAGGCGACCTTGCCCTGGTGCGAGGTGTCCCAGAAGGGCGAGAAGCGGGTGCAGGTGTCGATCGCGCCGCCCCAGGCGTGCGTGAACTTGATGCCCTTCAGCTGGGGGAACGTCGTCAGGAAGTGGGTGGCCAGCGTGGCGTAGGTCTCGGAGTTGAACTCGTACTCCCGACGAACTTGGCCACGGAAGTTGTAGATGGTGTCGTAGCCGCCCCACAGGATGCAGTTGTCGTTGGTGAGCCGGTAGTAGTGGAACTGGTTGCCGGAGTCGGCGATTCCTTCGCGACCCTGCCAGCCGATGCTCTCGAGCTGCTCGGGGGTGAGCGGTTCGGTGACGAGCACGTAGTCGTAGACCGGCACGATGTACTTGCGAGCCTTGTGCACCAGTGGCGCGAAGACGTTGGTGCCGAGCGCCACCCGAGCCGCGGTCACCGCGCCGTAGGGGGTGTGGACCCGCACGCCGGCGTCGACGTTCTCGAGCCACTCGACCTTGGAATTCTCAAAGATCTTCACGCCGAGTGACAGGCAGGTCCCTTCGAGTCCCCAGACCAGTCGGGCCGGGTCGACGAGGGCGGTGCCGTCAGGGTCGAAGAGGGCGCCCACGTAGGACGGTGAGTGGACGCGAGCCTGGACCTCCTCGCGTCCCAGGACCTCGACGGTGTCGCCCATCTCGTTGCGCAGTCGGGCCAACTCGGCCATGTTGGCGAACTGCCACGGCGCGACCGCGACCTGGAGCTCGCCGGTGCGCTCGAAGTCGCACTGGATGTCGTAGCGCTTGATCGTGGCCTCGATCTCGTCGAGATTCTCACGGCCGAGACGTTCAATGGTCGCCATCTCGTGGGGAAAGCGTCGCATGCCGTTGACGAAGCCGTGGGTGAGCGACGCGGAACAGAAACCGCCGTTGCGCCCCGACGCCCCGGCGCCCGTCTCGTACTGCTCGACCACCACGACCTCGCGGTCGGGGTCGCGTTCCTTGGCGAGCAGCGCCGTCCAAAGGCCCGTGTAGCCGGCGCCGACGACGCACAGGTCAGCGCCAATGTCGCCAATGAGGGCCGAGTGGGGGGCCGGCTCGAGCGGGTCGGAGTCGAGCCACCACAGTTCGGGTTGGACGTCTGCGAGGTGGCGTAAGACGAAGGGATCCTTCTGGTCCATGCTGGGTCCAACCGGTGGTTGGAATCACCCTCTCTCGGCACTGCATTCTTCGCACGCACCCCTTATGGTGCAGCGAATGCCGGCCATCCAGACCGGCGTCAACTAAGCGATTCTACCTCCTTCGAGCGGTTTTTCCGGTGTTGGTGGATAATGCGATGAGTTCACGAGGGTGAACTGCTGTTACTTCGATCTTCCTCCAGGTCGAATGTGACGATTTGGTTACTCTCGCCAACTGCTTGGACCGGCCGATTTCCGTGGTCTATGTACAGAAAATGTCATTCCGGCCACGTTGCTGTGTGAATGCTATTTCTGACGCAATATCTCGATGCCGGACACCGATTCTCCACGTACTTCCACGCTCTCTACATTCGTTGTGTGACGAGTTGATTACAAGCAGTCAGGTGGAAACATGACCGTGGTGTAAGAAATCAGTCGACGACGACAGTAACTATTTAGTCCGTCGTCGACGGGTCACGCTGGAGGATGCTCATCTTGCGTTACGGTCGTATTGGGTAGTCAATTACGAATTGCGAGGTTGGTGATGCACGTCAGGAATCTGTTCAGGAGTCAGAAACTGCTGTCGAGGGTCGTCGTTTCGAGTGCCTTGCTCGGCTCGATGTTCGTCGTTGGCTTGGCCACGACGGCTTCCGCGGCCGCGGCCACGGCCACTCATTTGGCGTTCACATCTAGTTACTCAACGACGGTGGCCAGTGGCGCGAACTTTGGCACGGCATTTCAGGTTACGTTGCAGGACAACGCCAACGCCGCTGACACCGGCAACGTCTCAGTGATCACCGCATCGGTCGCCGCAGCCGGAGTGACCGTCACCAACGGGTCCGTCGCCGCCGTGCTCGGGGTCGCCAACTTTCCGAATCTTACAATCAATGGCCCGGTCGGGACGTACACCGTCACCTTCAGCGGAGGTTCGCTTCCGTCGATCAACTCAACGTCGATCACCGTCACTATCGGTGTCGCGTCGAAATTGCTGATCACGACACAGCCCTCAGCCGGTGCCATCACCGGCGTGGCGATTGCCCGTCAGCCGGTCGTCAAGGTCACTGACTCGGGTGGCAACGTCATCACCAGCGTCAACACGGGTACTTCGACCGCCGCCATCTCCACCGGGGCCGGCGGTGCGGTCTCGCCTGGATCGACCGCCCCCTTCCTTAATGGAGTTGCCACTTTTGCTGGCTTGACCTTGACCGGAGTGTCGGCCACGGTGTACACCCTGAGCTTCTCCGGACCGTTCGCGTCAGTAGTTTCGAATGGCGTCACGATGTCCGGTGCCGCGACGAAGCTGGCTATCACGACCCAGCCCTCAGCAACCGCCGGGACTGGTATCGCCCTGGCGCAACAGCCCGTGATCAAGGTCGAGGACGCTTTGGGCAACGTCGTTGTGGCTGACTCGTCGGTGATTGTGGCGATCGCCTCGCCGAGCGGGACCTCGACTCTCACCAATGGTGCAGTCAATGTCGTCAACGGTGTCGCCACGTACGTGAGTCTCGCGATCAACGCACCCATCGGCAACTACACGCTGACCTTCGCCAACGGCACCTTCACCTCGGTGCCCTCAACCGTCATTGCGATTACCGCGGGGGCGCCGTCGAAGCTCGTCGTCACCACTGAGCCGAGCTCCTTCGTCGCCAGCGGCGTGGCAATGGCCCAGCAGCCGGTCGTGAAAGTTGAGGATGCGCAGGGCAACGTGGTTACCACGATCTCAACCGGCAGCGCAACCGCGACTATCTTCTCGGGGGTCGGCGGCACACTCAACGCTGGCGCCACGGTCAACTTCACCGCCGGTGTCGCGACGTTCAGCGGACTCACGCTCACGGGCGTCGCCGGCAGCACGTACAAGCTCACGTTCACCGGTGCCACGTTTGGCGTCAATGACGCGACGAGCATCCTCGTGGGTGCGGCGCAGGCCGCCCTTAGCGTCACCTCGACCAGCGCGGTCTGGGGGCGTTCGCTCACCCTCACCGCCACCGGTGGATCCGGTACCGGCGCGCTGACGTTCGCCGTCGCCGCCGGGACCGCGAAGGGCTGTGCGGTCGTCGGCACCACGCTGACCTACACGAGCCTCGGCACGTGCCTCGTCACAGCGACCAAGGCCGCGGACCTCACGTACATCGCCGCGTCGTCTCCAGCGGCGACGGTCACCGTTGCGAAACTGTCGGTCCCTGGCACCGTGAGGGTCTCGTTCGCGAAGAACTCCAGCGGGCTCAGCACCACGACGCGGGCCGTCCTGATGAAGCTCGTGGGCAAGATCACGGCGAAGTCGCACCTGACGGTCACCGGCTACGCGCCGGGCAATCTGGCACTGGCCCGGCACCGCGCCACCGTGGTCGTCACCTTCCTCCAGGGCAAGGTTCACGCCCTGTTCGCGCGCAGCTACCAGACGCGCAAGAACCTCCAGGCGGCTGACGTCAAGACGGTCAGCCAGTAAAAGTCTGGCAGTTGCACCTCGCGACCGCCCCAGAGACCGGTCCGTCGCCATGGCGGGCCGGTCTCTTGCCTTACCGGCCGGCTGTGCTTGGCGTAAGGGCCGGGCCAAAGTAAGTTGTGCGACGTGACCGCGACCATCTCGAACACCCATCCCAGCCTGCTTCGCGGATGGCATCCTCTGTGTCGAATCACTGAGGTGACATCCTCGCCGACGGCCCATCGGCTCCTCGGTCAGCAGTGGGTCACCTGGAGGGCCCCTAGTGGCGACGTCCGGGTCTTCGAGGACCGCTGTCCCCACCGGCGCGCGCCGCTCTCGCTCGGCGTCTGCGAGGGCGACGGCGTGAGGTGCGGCTATCACGGCTGGCTCTACGACGTCGATGGGCGGTGCACAGAGATCCCGGCGCTGGGCGAGGGCGCGGTGATTCCCTCGCGAGCGAAGCTTCGCTCGCCGGCCGGGGTGGCCCTGGACCACGGCATGGTCTTCGTCGCCATTGAGGAGCCGCTGACGCCGGTTCCGTCCCTGTTGGCCGCGAACGATCCCGAGTTCCAGGTGGGCGACCTGCCGGTGCTGACGACCCGAGGGAGCGCGGCCCTGCTGGCGGACAATTTCTTGGACATGGCCCACTTCCCCTTCGTGCACGCCGGCACCTTCGGGGCGAGCGAGAACCGCGAAGTGCCCAACTACAGCGTCGAGCGAGCGGGGTACAGCTTCACGGCCACCTACGAGCACGAGTTCGCCAACCGAGAGGACCCCGGCGTCGCCACGGGCGAGCGGCCCCTGATCCAGCGCCGACGGCTGACGTACCGCTACAGCGCGCCGTTCCACCTGGAACTCGAGATCGAGTTCTTGGACGCCGGTGGCGTGAACGTCATCGGGTTCTTCCTCGCGCCCGAGGACGACGAGACCGTCCGGATCTACTCGTCGCTGTGGCGAAACGACCTGGACGGATCCCCCGAGCGCATGCGCGAGGCCATCGACTTCGAGATTGCGGTCATCGAAGAGGACCTGCGGATCCAGTCGAGGTACGAGCGACTGGAGATGCCCCTCGACTTGACCGCCGAGGTGCACACGAGAGCCGACAAAACGACGTTGGAGTTCCGGCGGATTCTCGCCGAGTTCGTCGAGCAGGCCGAGGCCGAAGCTGGTCGGGCTGGGGAGATTCGAACTCCCGATCTCTCGGCCCCCAGCCGAGCGCTCTAGACCAAACTAAGCCACAGCCCGTGAAGGGACAATCTTAGTCGCTGGGGTGGATCAGTTCGTGGGGCGATGGGTGCCGTGAGACTGATCGGGATTGGTCAGCCACGCTCGCGCCTCGCACAAGAAGGCGATCGTCTCACCGGTGGCCTTCGCCTTCAGCGCGTCCAGGATGCGTTCGTCGAGGGCTCGCAGGATGTCGTCCACTATCAACTACCTCACTTTCTCAGCCGCCGGCGACGGCGGTCACGATCTCCACGGCACAACCATCAGGTACTTGCGTCGCGGTCCACTCGGAGCGTCGCACGACCTCGCCGTCGATGGCGACGGCGACTCCGCGCGACTGGATCGAGAGGCGCGCCAAGAGCGTGTCGACCGTTTCGTCAACGTGCAACTGCTCGGCTCCGTTGACACGAATCATACGAGACTCTCGCCAAAGACGATGGCGTGGCGCGCAGCTAGGGGAGCGAGAGTCACGCCGTGGCGGTAGTGACCCGAGGACCAGGCCCATCGTCCCAAAGCCAGCACCTCGAAGAAGGGCTCGAGGTCGACGTTGGCCGGTCGAAGGCCAATCCTGGTCTCCAACAGATTCGCGGTCTCGAGCGCCGGCACCACGTCCAGTGCGTCCCGCAGCAGGCGCTGCATCTCGCCGACTTCGACCACCGGTTCGGAGCGCTCCTCGGACGTGGCGCCCAGGATGCAGTAGCCGCCCGGCCGACTGACCAAATAGAAGGTCCGTCCACGCACGAATGCCCGGACTGTCGGCTGAGTGCTCCGGTCGAGGCCGAGGACCCGAGCCGTCATGCCCCGAACCGGTCGGACGGCGTTGGAGCCGGAGGCAGTCGCCCCGGTGGGGAGTGGGACCGCGCCAGTGGCGAAGATGCCGAGCGACGCCTCGTACGTGGCGGCGGGCGTGGTGGCACTGACACGGTCGTCCTCGCCGGTCACCTCGAGTACCGTCTCGGCCACGACGTGGACGCCGAGCGCCTCGTTGGCCGCCATGAGCAACGCGACGGCCTGGTCGGGGTCCAGCCAGGCGTCGCCATCGATGAAGAGCCCCTCGTTGATCCGTCCGGACAGTCCGTTGAACATCTCGGCGTCAACGGTGCGCTGGACGGCGCGTGGGTGAACGCCGAACTCGGCGGCCACCTGGGCGAACTGGCCGACCAGTCGACGGTCGCTCCCGTCCCAACCGACCATGAGCGTGCCAGTCTCGTGGATGTCGAGTTCAGTTCCGGTCACCTCACGCAGCTCGGCGCGCAGCTCGCGCCACGCCGGCAACGCGCACTTCTGCAGTTCGTAGTTGACCTGCTCGCCCGGGGCGATCTCGGCGCTGGCGGCGACCATGCCGGCGGCGGCCCACGTGGCGCCCTTGCCGGGCGCGGGGTCCAAGAGCGTCACCGTCCAGCCGCGGTAGGCGAGGCCGAAGGCGCTGGCGAGACCAATGATGCCGCCGCCGACCACCAGCGCACTCTTATTGGACGTCACCCGTCCAGCGTAGAGCGCAGTGACCGCCTCGATTTTCGTTATGATTGTGGCGGGTCAGCGTTGCCCCGTTAGGAAACGCTATGACGAGAAACCTCTACGACCCCTCCTTTGAGCACGACGCATGCGGCGTGGGCATGGTCGCCGACCTGACCGGCCGGCCGACCTTCGCCACCGTCAGTGACGCCCTCACGATCCTCGAGAACCTCGAGCATCGCGGTGCGACGGGCGCGGACGTCGACTCGGGCGACGGCGCCGGAGTGCTTGTCCAGATGCCCGACGCGTTCATCCGAGCCGTCTTCGAAGGGCCGGTACCCGAGCCGGGCCGATACGGCGTGGCGCACTGGATGATCCCGACGTCCCTCGACGTCGACGTCGCTCGGGCGACCATTGAACAGGTCCTACGCCGGGTGGGCCTGGTCTCGGGGGGCTGGCGCGACGTTCCCGTCGACTCGACGCTGCTCGGCCCGACGTCGGCCGCTTCCGAGCCCCGATTCGTCCAACAGCTCATCACGGTGAGTCCTTCCGGGCCGGCGGCCGACCTGGAACGGGCACTCTACTGCGCGCGCAAGGTGATCGAGCACACAATCGATGTCTACGCCGCGTCGTGCTCGCCGAATGTCCTGATCTACAAGGGGATGCTGTCGGCACCCCAACTGCGCGCCTATTTTGACGACCTGCGCGACGAGCGGCTGATCTCGGCGATTGCCGTCGTGCACAGCCGGTTCTCCACGAACGTACTGCCCCGCTGGGACCTGGCGCAGCCCTTCCGCTACATCGCCCACAACGGCGAGATCAACACGGTGCGGGGGAACCGCAACTGGATGACGGCCCGCGAAACCACGATGAAGAGTGACGCGCTGCCGCTACCGATCAGCGACCTGACCCCCATCATCACCGAGAACATGAGCGACTCGGCGAGCTTCGACGAGGTCGTCGAGCTCTTGGTCCAGTCGGGACGGACGCTGCCGCACGCGATCCTCATGATGATCCCCGAGGCCTGGGAGCGCTCGACGTTCATGAGCAGCTCGCGCCGCGACTTTTACCGCTACCACGCTGGACTGATGGAGCCGTGGGACGGACCGGCATCGGTGACTTTCTGCGACGGCAAGGTGGTGGGCGCGGTGCTCGACCGCAACGGACTGCGCCCGGCGCGCTACTGGGTCACGAAGGACCAGCGGGTCATCTTCGCCAGCGAGGTCGGGGTCCTGCCCGTCGACCCCGCCAACATTGAGCGCAAGGGCCGGCTCCAACCCGGCCGAGTGTTCCTCGTCGACGTCGAGCAGGGCCGCATCATCGACGACGAGGAGCTGAAGGGGGATTTGGCGCGTAAGGCCCCCTACGGCCAGTGGCTCGCCGACCAGCAGGTGTCCCTCGACGAAATCGAGGCGCCCGCCATGCTGACCCCGAGCCACGCGTCGATCGTGCGCCTGCAGCGGAACTTCGGCTACTCCGAGGAGGACCTGCGCCTCATCGTGCGTCACATGGCCCAGGTCGGCGAAGAGCCGATCGGCTCCATGGGCTCGGACACCGCGCTGCCGGTGCTCTCGACGGTCCCGCGCCCGCTCTTCGACTTCTTCACCCAGCTCTTCGCCCAAGTCACGAACCCGCCACTCGACGCCATCCGCGAGGAGCTCGTGACGTCGACGCGGGTCGCGATCGGCGGCGAGGAGAACCTGCTCACCCAGACGGCGCGCCACTGCCACCAGATCGTCCTGCCGTCTCCGGTGCTCTCTGTCGAGGAGCTCGCGAAGATCCGCTACATCGAGGAGTTCGACGGGATCGACGACTTCATGACGGTCGTTGTCGAGGGGCTCTTCCCGGCGAACGGCTCCGAGACGCCCGGGGAGCGACTCGCAGTGGCCGTCGACCGACTCACCGACGAGGTCGTCGAACTCGTGCGCGGTGGGGCCAACATCGTCATCCTCTCGGACCGCAACACCTCAGCCGAACAGGCGGCGATTCCGAGCCTGCTGCTCGCCTCCGCGGTGCACCACCGCCTGGTCGACGAGCACCTGCGTACCAGCGCGGCGCTCATCATGGAGGCCGGCGACGTCCGTGAGGTCCATCACGTGGCGCTGCTGCTCGGCTTCGGGGCCTCGGCCGTCTGTCCGTACCTGGCCTACGAGTCGATTGACGCGCTAGTCGAGGAGGGCGAGCTCGACGAGTTGAGCGCTTTCGAGGCGCGTTACAAGTACGGCAAGGCCCTCAACAAGGGCATCGTCAAGACGATGTCGAAGATGGGCGTCAGCACCGTTGCGAGCTACGTTGGCTCCCAGCTCTTCGAAGCTGTCGGCATATCCGACGAGGTGCTCGCGAGGTACTTCCCGGGCTTCCGGTCGCGCATCGGAGGCGTGACCCTCGAGCACGTGGCGCGCAGCGTCCTCGAGCTGCACGCCGGGGCCTACGCCCTCGCGGCCGGCGAGCCCGTGGCGCTCCCCAATCGCGGCGAGTACCAGTGGCGCCGCGACGGCGAGATCCACCTGTTCAACCCCCGCACCGTTCAGAAGCTCCAGCACGCCACGCGCGAGAAGCGCTACGACATCTTCAAGCAGTACTCGAAGCTGGTCGACGACCAGACGGTCGAGAAGTCGACACTGCGCGGGTTGATGCGACTCGTCCCGGGAGCTCATCCAATCCCGATCGACGAAGTGGAGAGCGCGGCGTCGATCATCAAGCGCTTTAGCACCGGCGCGATGTCCTACGGCTCGATCTCCGAGGAGGCCCACAGCACGCTCGCCGTCGCCATGAACCGCATGGGCGCCAAGTCCAACACCGGCGAGGGCGGCGAGGACGAGGACCGCTTCGACACCTCCAACCCGCAACTCAACCGTCGCTCGGCGATCAAGCAGGTCGCCTCGGGACGCTTCGGCGTGACGAGTCGCTATCTGGTCAACGCCGACGACCTGCAGATCAAGATGGCCCAGGGCGCCAAGCCCGGCGAGGGGGGCCAACTGCCGGGCTCGAAGGTCTACCCGTGGATTGCGCGGACCCGTCACTCCACGCCGGGGGTCGGACTCATCTCGCCGCCGCCCCACCACGACATTTACTCCATCGAGGACCTGGCCCAACTGATCTACGACTTGAAGAACGCCAACGACCGGGCGCGCATCCACGTGAAGCTCGTGAGCGAACAGGGCGTGGGGACTATCGCGGCCGGTGTCGCCAAGGCTCACGCTGACGTGATCCTCATCTCAGGTCACGACGGCGGCACCGGTGCGGCGCCGCTCACCTCGCTCAAGCACGCCGGCACGCCCTGGGAGCTCGGCCTCTCCGAGACCCACCAGACCCTCGCCGCCAACGGGCTGCGCAGCCGCGTGGTCCTCCAGGTCGACGGCCAGTTGAAGACCGGTCGCGACGTGGTCATCGCCGCGCTGCTCGGAGCCGAGGAGTTCGGTTTCGCGACGGCGCCGCTCGTCGTGTCGGGCTGCGTGATGATGCGGGTCTGTCACCTCGACACCTGCCCGGTCGGCATCGCCACCCAGAATCCCAAGCTTCGCGAGCGCTTCACCGGCCGCCCCGAGTTCGTCGAGAACTTCTTTCACTTCATTGCCGAGGAGGTCCGCGAGTACTTGGCCCTGCTCGGGGTGCGAACGCTCGACGAGGTCATCGGCGACGCCTCGCGGATCTCGGTCGATTGCAGCACCGACGCCTTCAGCGACCTTGACCTCTCGGCGCTGCTGGTGACGACCGAGCCCGACCAACGGCGCCAGAGCGTCAAGCAGGAGCACGGCCTCGACGGCGCCCTTGATTGGACGTTCTCGAGTGAGGTCCTGAACGCTGCGACGCAGGGCACGCCCCTTCGGCTGTCGATGGCGATCCGCAACGTCAATCGCGCGGTCGGTACGCTCACGGGCAGCGCCATCACGCGGGCCCTCGGGTCCTCGCAGCTGGCCAACGACCACATCCAACTCGACTTCGAAGGGTCCTCGGGACAGAGCCTCGGTGCCTTCATGCCGAGCGGGCTGACCGTGCGTCTGACGGGTGACGCCAACGACTACGTGGGCAAGGGCCTCTCGGGCGGACGAATCGTCATCAAGCCCTCGCCCCACTCCACGTTCGCGAGTGACCAGAACGTCATCGCCGGCAACGTGGTTGGCTACGGCGCGACGAGCGGGGAGATCTTCCTCAGCGGAGTGGTCGGAGAGCGCTGTGCGGTGCGAAACTCTGGAGCGACGATCGTCGTCGAGGGCGCCGGTGACCACGCGTGCGAGTACATGACCGGCGGTGTCGTCGTGATCCTCGGTGACGTCGGGCGCAACCTGGCCGCCGGGATGTCGGGTGGCACGCTCTACCTCTACGACCCCGCTCAGCGGGTCCACGACCACCTGAGCGCCGGGGTCTACGAGATCGACCCCCTCGAATTCGACGACGACGAGCGGCTCTTCGCGCTGTTAAACCGCTTCCGCGAAGAGACCGCCTCGGTGCGGGCCGGCGCGATCCTTGACGGCTGGCGCGAGGAGCGGATGAACTTCGTGCGGATCGAGACCTCCGAGTACCAACGGATCCGCGACGAGCTACGAAGTGGGTAAGCCCACCGGCTTTCTCGAATTCCCCCGACGGGGACCGAGCTTGCGGCCCGTGGAGGTGCGCCTGCGCGACTGGCGCGAGGTCTACGAGCCCCAGGCCGACGAGGACGTCGCCGTGCAGGGGGCGCGGTGCATGGACTGCGGTATCGCGTTCTGCATGCAGGGATGCCCGCTCGGGAACCGCATACCGGCCTTCAACGACCACGTCTACCGACAACGGTGGCGCGAGGCGGCCGAACAGCTCTTCGCCACGAACAATTTCCCCGAGTTCACCGGTCGACTCTGCCCGGCGCCGTGCGAGTCGGCGTGCGTGCTCGGCATCGGGGCCGATCCCGTCACGATCGAGCGGATCGAGTACGAGGTGGTCGAGCACGCCTTCGCGAACGGCTTCGACGTGGCCCGCTCGAGTACCCGTGAGACGGGACGACGAATCGCCGTCGTGGGCTCGGGACCGGCCGGGCTCGCCGCGGCCGCTCAGCTGCGTAGCGTCGGTCACGCCGTCAGCGTCTACGAACGCAGCGACGCCATTGGTGGCCTGCTGCGCTACGGGATACCGGAGTTCAAGCTCGAGAAGGCCGTGCTCGACCGGCGTCTCGCCGTGATGATCGCCTCGGGCATCAAGTTCCACCCGAACGTCTCGGTCGGGGCCGATGGGACACCGGTGGCCGACCTACAGCGCAACTACGACGCGGTGCTACTGGCCATCGGCTCGACGAGGCCGCGCATGATTCCGGCTCCGGGCGCCGACCTCGCGGGCGTGCACGTGGCCATGACGTACCTCGAGGCGGCGAACCGCGCCGTGCGCGACGGCGCGTCGCCATCGATCGACGCGAGGGGCAAGCGCGTCGTGATACTGGGCGGGGGCGACACTGGCGCCGACTGCCTCGGCACCGCGCACCGCCAGGGCGCGACCTCGGTCACCCAGATCGAGATCATGGACCGCCCGCCCGACGAGCGTCCCGCCGACCAGCCGTGGCCGACGATGGCGCGGATCTTTAAGACGAGTCCGGCCCACGCCGAAGGCGGCGAACGGCGCTTCTCCACCGAGACGCTCGAATTTCGAGGGACGGATGTCCTCCAGGCGATTGAGGTGCGCGACCACGTCACTGGCGACACGCTCACCGTGGTGACTGACCTTGTCCTCATCGCCGCCGGTTTCGTCGGACCCGAGCTCGAAGGCCTCGGCCTCGCGGCGGCGCCCTTCGTCACCGCCCACGACACCATCGCGGTCGGGTCAAACTGGCGACTTGGCCTACCCGGCGAGGTACCGGTCTTCGCGTGCGGCGACGCCGTACGGGGCCAAAGCCTGATCGTCTGGGCCATTGCCGAGGGGCGCAGCGCCGCCGCCGCCATCGACGTCCACCTGAGCGGGGCCACGGCACTGCCGGCCCCCCTGGAGCCCTACGGCATCTCGTGGTGATACCCGAGTGCGGGCGCCGCGAGTTTGTAGCATCGACCCAACGGTTGTCATAGAGGAGGAACAGTGCAGAGCACGATGCAGGACGGCCCACTGCTCATCAGCGGCATCATCCGACACGGTGAGTTCATCTACGCCGAGAAGAAGATCTTCACCGTCACGCCCGAGGGCGTCGAGGAGGCCACGTTCTTCCAGGTGTCCAAGCGGGCCGAACAACTCGCGGCCGCCCTCACCGATCTCGGCGTGGCGCCGGGCGAACGGGTCGCCACGTTCATGTGGAACAACCAGGCCCACATGGAGGCCTACATCGCCGTCCCCTGCATGGGGGCGGTCCTGCACACGCTCAACATCCGCCTCTTTCCAGAACAGCTGGCCTACATCATCAACCACGCCCAAGACCAGGTCATCATCGTGGACAGTTCGCTCGTGCCCCTGCTCGCCAAGGTCCGCGACCAGATTCCCACGGTGCGACACATCATCGTGCACGGGCACGATGAGAGCGGCGTCCTCGGCGAGACCATCGATTACGAGTCGTTCCTCACCGCGCAACGTCCGGGTTTTGAGTGGCCGGTGCTCGAAGAGCGCTCCGCGGCGATCATGTGCTACACGTCGGGAACGACCGGCAATCCCAAGGGCGTCGTCTACTCGCACCGCTCGACCTGGTTGCACTCGATGGCCTCGATGACGGCGAACTCGATCGGACTGTGCGAGCGGGACCGCTGCCTGTTGATCGTGCCGATGTTCCACGTCAACGCCTGGGGCGCAGCCTTCACTGCGTTCCTGGCCGGGACCGAGCTGATTATGCCCCAAATGTTCCTCCAGGGCGAACCAATCGTGAAGATGATCCGCGAGCTGCGCCCGACCATCTCGCTCGGCGTCCCGACGATATGGAACGACGTGCTGCGCGTCGCCGAGAACAATCCCGATGCCGACTTCTCGAGTCTGCGCGGCCTGCTCGCCGGCGGTTCGGCCGTGCCGCGGGTCATGATCGAGGCCTTCCGCGACCGGTACGGGATCCACTTGATCCAGGGTTGGGGGATGACCGAGACGAGCCCCCTCGCCGCCGTCTCGATCCCGCCCGCGGGCACGACCGAGGACCAGGAGATCGACTACCGGGTGAAGGCCGGACGGGTCGTGGCGGGCGTCGAGATCCGCGTCACCGCCGAGGACGGTACCGTGCTGCCGCGCGACGGCAAGACGGTGGGAGAGTTCGAGATCCGTGGCCCGTGGATCACGGCCTCCTACTTCGGCGTCGACGACCCCGAGAAGTTCCGCGACGGCTGGCTGCGCACCGGTGACATCGGCACCTTGGACGGGGAGGGATTCATGGTGATCAGCGACCGCACCAAAGACGTCATCAAATCCGGTGGCGAGTGGATCAGCTCGGTCGAGTTGGAGGTGACGATGATGGCCCACCCGGCGGTCTTCGAGTCCGCCGTCATCGCGGTGCCGGACGACCGTTGGCAGGAGCGGCCGCTGTGCTGCGTGGTGCTACGCCCCGGCGCGACGGCCAGCGCCGAGGAGCTGCGCGACTTCCTCGCCCAGCGGGTGGCCAAGTGGTGGCTGCCCGAGCGCTGGTGCTTCATCGACGTCGTTCCCAAGACCAGTGTCGGAAAGTTCGACAAGAAGGTGCTGCGCGCCCAGTACGCCGACGGCGCCCTCGACGTCGTGGTGCTCGAGTAGTGGAGTCGCTCGGCGACCTCGCCGACGAGGTCTCGGTCCTCGAGGAGCGCGTCGCGGATGCGATCTTCGAGACGGTGCGGGCCCAGTTGCGCGCCGACGACGCCGACGGGGCCAAGGAGATGGAACGACGCCTCGCGAGGGTCCGGCGCAGCCTGCAAAAGGCCGAGATGCTGTTGCGCGGCGCGAACGAGGACTAGCCGGCCCAGCCGTTGATCTGATCGATCAGCCGGCGCAGATTCACGTAGTTGCGCCCGTCGAAGTTGAACGTGATCGTGTGGTCGTCCTGCACGACGTAGCCTCGGTCCTCGGCGAAACGCGGGACCACCGTGGCGAGCGCCGCCAGTTGCGCGTCGGTGGGGGTTCGTTTGACCTTGATGGTGCCGCGGCGATCATCGACGGCGAAGCTCTCGTAGTTGGAGTAGAAGTGCTCGATCTCTGCGACGGCCTCGGGTATCGACGTGCAGACCCGCACCAGGCACATGTCGTGGCGGCCGATGTAGTCGTCAGCGACGATTGCGTTCTCCACGAAGTCCATCCACTGGCTCCAGAAAGTTCCCTCAGGGGTGTCCACGAGTACGACGGGCGCCGGGGTGGACTTTCCGGTGTGTAGCAGTGTCAATACCTCGAAGGCCTCGTCCATCGTCCCGAGGCCGCCGGGGAAGATGGCGAACGCGTTGGACGGCCGGGTCATCGCCACCTTGCGCGTGAAGAAGTACTTCATCGCCACGAGCATTGTCTCGGCGTCGATGAAGGGGTTGGCGAACTGCTCGAACGGTAGTTCGATGTTGACGCCCAGCGTGTGCTCTCGTCCGGCCCCCTTGGCCGAGGCCTCCATGATGCCCGGTCCGGCCCCCGATACCGTCATCCAGCCCCGTTGCGCCATTTCGGCGCTGAGTTGGCGGGCCATCTCGAACAGGGGGTTGTCGGACTTGGTGCGCGCCGAGCCGAAGACCGCCAACTTCGGGTGGCCGCGCCACTGTGCGAAGAGTGTGGAGGCCTCCAGCAGCTCGTTCAGGGCGGTGACCGCGACGCGAAGGTCCTCGAGGTCCGCGTCCAACGTGGCGAGCTCCACAAACTTGGTGAGGAGCGCGCGCAGTACCTCGAGTCGCTCGGGGGACTGGCCCGACGCGCTCTCGATATCGCGCAGGAACGCCTCGATTAGGTCGCTCATGGCTACAGCGTCTGGTAGAGGGTGCTGCGCTGGTGGAGCGGCCGCCCGAGCGGTGCAACGAGGTCGCGCAGGGTCTCGACGTCCATCTCCTGGCCGTGCGTGGCGCCGGCGGCGCGCGAGATGTTCTCGTCCATCAACGTGCCGCCGAGGTCGTTGGCGCCGGCCTGGAGGATGCGACGCGATCCCTGCACGCCCATCTTCACCCAGCTCACCTGGATGTTGTCGATCAGCGTGGCGTAGTGCAGCCGCGCCACGGCGTGCATCAGCACCGCCTCGCGGAAGGTCGGGCCACGACGCGAACGTCCCTTGAGGAAAATCGGCGTGGCCATGTGCACGAAGGGCAGCGGGACGAATTCGGTGAAGCCGCCGGTCTCGCGTTGGAGCTCTCTCGTGCGCAGCAGGTGCGTGGCCCAACTGTCGGCGCCCTCGACGGCGCCGAACATGATCGTGATGTTCGAGCGTAGTCCGACGCCGTGGGCCGCGCGATGCACGTCGAGCCACTGCTGGGAATTGATCTTGTCGGGGCAGAGTATCGCGCGAACATCGTCGTCGAGGATCTCGGCGGCGGTGCCTGGCAGCGTCTTTAGCCCGGCGTCCTTCAACCGCGTGAGGTACGTTGCGAGATCCTGCTGCGAGCGGCGCGCCCCCTCGAAGACCTCCAGCGCGCTGAAAGCGTGGATGTGGATCGTCGGCGAGCCGGCTCGCACCGCGGCAACGACGTCGATGTAGTAGTCGCCGTCGAACTTGGGGTGGATGCCGCCCTGCAGACAGACCTCGGTCGCGCCCTTGACCTCGGCCTCGCGGACCCGCTCACTGATCTCGTCGAGGGTCAGCAGGTAGGGGTCGCCACGCAGGTTGAGCGACAGGGGGCCCTTCGAGAAGGCGCAGAAGCGGCACTTGAAGGTGCAGACGTTCGTGTAGTTGATATTGCGATTGATGACGAAGCTGACCGGCTCGCCGACGAGCTCTCGCCGCAGGTCGTCGGCGCGCGCGACCACGGCGTTGAAGTCCGCGCCGCGCGCGTGGAACAGGGTGACGAGCTCGGTCCGGTCGAGGTCGTAGCCCGGCTGGTAGCGCGCGAGCAGCGACGTGACCTCGCTCGTGCGCGCGCGCGACGTAGGCGGCGCCGGCGGCGTGACGTCGGTGCCCGACGCCCAGACGTCGTTGCGTGCGAGGCAAGCCGAATCGGCGTGGGCGAGGACGTAGGGACGGACCTTCTCGTCGAGGAAGCCGGCGACCGCGACGAACTCGGGGTAGACCGTGAGCCGGGGCACCAGGTTAAAGCCCCGGTCGTCGCACTCCAGGGCCAGCAGCTCGACCTCCGGCCAGGCGCGCTCGGGGTTGACGTGGTCGACCGTGATCGGCGAGATCCCCCCGAAGTCGTCGATCCCCAAGGCGAGCAGTCTCGTCGGGTCGTCGCTGAGGTTCGGCGGCGCCTGCAGGTGCACTGCGTCGGGCAGGATCAGTCGCGCCGCGGCGATCGTCCAGTGGAACTCCTCGTCGCTCGCGGCC
This sequence comes from Acidimicrobiales bacterium, assembly GCA_043721635.1. Taxonomy (GTDB): domain Bacteria; phylum Actinomycetota; class Acidimicrobiia; order Acidimicrobiales; family RAAP-2; genus RAAP-2. The sequence continues at coordinate 21,305 of JAYSQJ010000198.1, forward strand.
GGATCGTTGGCCATGGCGGTGCGGGGTTTGGGCCGGAAGTTCTGGATGATGACCTCTTGGACGTGGCCGAACTCCTCGTGGGACCGGGTGATCGCCTCGAGCGTGTCGAGACGATCGCGACGAGTCTCGCCGATGCCTACGAGCAGGCCCGTGGTGAAGGGGATACGGAGTTCTCCGGCGGAGCGCAACGTGTCGAGGCGGCGCTGGGGGTCCTTGTCGGGGGCGAGCCGGTGGGCGGCCAGGTCGGCCAGCGACTCGAGCATCATGCCCTGGGAGGCCGCAACCGAGCGCAGCTGGGCCAGTTCGTTGGCGTACAGGGCGCCGGCGTTGGCGTGGGGCAAGAGCCCGGTACCCTCAAGGACCATCTGAGCGGCGTTGGCGACGTAGTCGACCGTCGACTGGTAGCCGCGCGCGGCGAGCCAACGGGCCGCCTCGTCGTAGCGCAACTCGGGCCGTTCGCCGAGAGTGAAGAGGGCCTCGGTGCAGCCGGCGTCACGGCCGGCCTGGGCCACGGCCATGACCTCGTCGAGGCTCATGTAGGGCGACTCGACGTGCGCGGGGGCTTGGGCGAAGGTGCAGTAGCCGCACCGGTCTCGACAGAGCTTCGTGAGCGGGATGAAGACCTTGGGCGAATAGGTCACCACGAATCCGCGGGCTTCACGAGCGCGGGCAAAGGCGAGGGTCGCCAGTTCCTCCAGTGGGGCCTCCAACAGGTCTTCGTACGTGGAGGAGCGTTGTAGTGACGTCATCCACGCATCCTACGCCGAGAGGCCCAGAAGTAGCGCCGCCTCGTCGAGGTCGTCGACGACCAATTGGAAGACCGCACGTCCGGCCGCACCCATTGCGCGTAGGTCGCTCTGGGCCTGGGCCATGTGCAGGTCGTGGAACGTGTAGCGCCGGCCCTTGATACACGTGGGCGTCGACGCGGGACGTTGGACGATCTGGACGCCGACGTCGCCAGCGGGCCCGCCCTTGTGCAATTGACCGGTCGAGTGCAGGTAGCGCGGTCCGAGGTTCGCCGTGGTCGTACCGAATGCTGCCTCCGTGCGCGCGCGCAAGTGTCCGAGCGCGTCCGAGGCCTCGAGTGGCGCGTAGACCTGGAGCGTGACGTAGTTCGCCTTGGCGAGGGCCGCGTGCATGATGTCGGCATCGTACGGGGCACCCTCCCAGGACACGTCACTCTCCAACAACGTGAAAACGTCGCGCTTCGCGCTCTCCACGTCGGGCTGGTTGAAGGGGTCAACGTCGAGGTGGCGGGCCAGCAGTGACGCCACCAGGTGCCAGTACATCATGTCGCGCGGAAGGTAGTCCTGGGCCTTTCCTTCGAGCACCGGGACGAAGCCACGACCGTCCTTGCCGGTCGTCTCCGCGACGAGCTGCTCCAGCCAGAGCGCCCCCCCCGAGGTGATGGGGTCGGCACCGAGGGCGAAGAGCGCCTCGCCGCCAATGGCCAGTCGGGCGAGGTCGTCGGCATGATTGACGGCCCGCACGCACAGTTCGTGGCTGAGGAAGCACGCCGCCAACTCTCCACGTAGTTCTTCGATGGACCAGCCAGCGTAGAGCGCGGGAATGAGACCAAAGGGGGAGAGACCCGAGAACCGGCCTCCGGTCTCGGGGTCGCCCTCGAAGACCATGGCGCCGAGCGAGTAGCCGAGCTCCTCGAGCGCCGTGCCGGAATCGGTGATCACCACTAGGTCCTGGGTGTCGAGTCCGTTCGCGAGGGCGTGGTCCAGCAGCGCCAAGGTCTCGATGGTGCCGCCCGATTTCGACGAGGCGATCACGTTGGCGCCGGCAAACTCGGTCGACGAGACGGTGTCGGGATTCGAGGTGTCGATCACGCTCAGCTGGCCGTCGGGGCGACCTTCGACGTAGAGACGGGCCGGTGAGGATGAGCCGCCCATCCCCAGCAGCAGCGTGCGCTCGTGGCGGCGCGGGAGCAGCGTCGAGACGTGGTCGAGCCACGCGTCGAGGTAGTGCTCGGGGTGGCGGAGCCAGCCGATCGCGTGGGAGGCCGTCTGGCCGGCGAACAGCGAGGCGTCACTCGCCAGTAGGCGTTGGATTATGTCGTCGTCGGTCACGGGCTACTTCGTACCTTCAAGCTTCGCCGACACCGTCGCGAGCAGCTCCTCGTAGGAGTCGACGAAGGCCTGCACGCCATCAACCTCGAGCCTTTCAGTGACGGCCGCCAACGAGATGGAGTCGGGGAGCTCGTCGAGAAGGGCCGCCGCCTCGTGACAGTCCTCTCTGGCCAGCAGTCTCGAGGTGGTGAAGTCACCGTGGTCGAGTACACCGGCGAGCGTGGCATCGGGCATCGTGTTGACCGTCTCGTCAGCCGCGATGGCGTCAACGTAGAGCAGGTCGTAATAGGTGGGGTTCTTGGTCGAGGTCGAGGCCCACAGCGGTCGTTGCACTTGGGCGCCGTCTGCGAGCAGGGCCGCCGCTCGGTCGCTGGAGAGGCGTTGACGGTTCGTGATGTAGGCCCCGGCGACCTGGGCGTTCGCGGTCGTTCCGCGCCTCGGGTCGCCGTCGGGGAGAAGGGCGTCGACCGCCGAGTCGACTCGCGAGACGAAGAACGACGCGACGCTGGCGATCGCGCTCAAGTCGTGACCGTGCTCGCGAGCCAGCTCGAGGCCGTCCATCCATGCGCTGAGCACCTCGTCGTAGCGTTCGAGCGAGAAGATCAGCGTTACGTTGACGTTGATCCCGGCGCCGAGTACCTCGCGAATCGCGGGCAGACCTTCGCGAGTGGCCGGGATCTTAATCATGAGGTTGGCGCGGCCGACTTCGCGGGCCAGGCGTTGCGCGGACTCGACGGTGGCCGCTGCATCGCGGGCGAGGCGGGGCGATACCTCGAGCGAGACGAAACCGTCGCAGTAGCGCCGGGAACCCGACGCGAACGCAGCGCGCGACATTTCGTGAACCTCGCCCAGCACGTCGCAGGCGTCACGGACGTCGGCGACCGCCAGTCGCTCGAAGACCGCTTCGGCGTCACGGTCGCCCGACTCGGCGAGTAGACCGTCGTAGGCGCTCGACGTCGCGAAGGCCTTGGCGAAGATTGACGGGTTCGACGTGACCCCGCGGACGCCCTGGCGAACCAGGTCCGCGAGGGTGCCGTCGTTCAACCAGTCGCGACGTATGTTGTCGATCCACGGACTCTGTCCGAACTCGTCGTAGAGCGAGTGGAGTCGGGTCATGTCGTCGCTCCTAGGGCCTTGCGGACGTGGGCGACGAGGGTCGCCGAGGTGATGTTGAAGTGGTCAAAGACGTACCCGCCGGGAGCCGACAGGCCGAAGGAGTCAATGCCGTAGGCCACGTCGACGTACTTCGACCAACCGAGCGTGGCGCCGGCTTCGAGGGCCACCGATGGGAGGCTGCGGCGAAGCACCGACTCTCGGTACTCACCGGGCTGGTCGTCGAAGCAGGCCCAGCACGGCAACGCGACGACTCGGGTGGCGTAGCCGAGGGCCGCCAGTTCGTCGCTGGCGGCGAGGCAGTGGGCGACTTCTGAGCCGGTGCCGACCAGTGTGAAGACGGCGTCGGCACTCTCGCGCACGACGTAGCCGCCCCGTCGGGCACCCCGAGTCGAGGCCTCGCCCGCGGCGACGTCGAAGACGGGTACGTCCTGGCGCGAGAGGACGAGTGCCGTCGTGGGCGGCTCGGGGTCGCTGAGGAACCCCTCGACGAGGTCCATCGTCTCGTTGGCGTCCGACGGCCGTACGACGTGCAGTCGCGGCATCGCGCGCAGCGCCATCAGGTGCTCAATCGGCTGATGGGTCGGACCGTCTTCACCCACGCCGACCGAGTCGTGGGTGAAGACGAACAGCACCCCGGCGCCACTGAGCGACGCGAGACGAATCGCTGGGCGCATGTAGTCGCTGAACACGAAGAAGGTTGATCCGGCCGGCCGGAAACCACCGTGCAGGGCCTGTCCGACGAGCGTTGCCCCCATGGCGAACTCGCGTACGCCGTAGTAGATCTGACGGCCGCCGGGGTTCGTCGCGCCCTGAGCGGACGAATGGTTCAACACGACTCCAGTGTTGTCGGTGAGGTCAGCCGAACCGGCCGTGAGTCCGCGGGTCTGGGGGGCCAGCACATCCATCGCGCGCTGCAGGGCCTTGCGCGTCGCCACCATCGCGCCTGGCTCGTAGCGCTCGGGCAGGGCGGTCACGTTGGCGGCACCATTGTCGTTCAGTTGCGCGAGCAGTTGCGTGCCCGTGGCCCCCGAGCCGGACAGGCGCTTCTCCCACTCGGCTCGGGCGTCACGCTGGACGGACACCGACGCGGCCAACTGGTGGGGCAGGTCGGGGTCGAGGAAGAAGGACTCGTCGGGCACGCCCAGGATGGCCTTCGCGTTCGAGATCGCCGAGGCGCTGAAGGGCGAGCCGTGCGCCTCGCGACGGTCCAACATCTCGGGGGAGGGGTACCCGATGTGCGAGCGCACGACAACCAGGGTCGGACGGCCCATCTCGGCGATGGCCTCGCGGGTCGCGGCCTCCAACGCCTCGAGGTCGTTGGCCTGCTCGCCCAAGTTGACCACGTGCCAGCCGTACGCGGCGAACCTCGCCGGTGCGTCGTCGTGCAGCGCCAGTTCGGTCGGACCGTCGATCGTGATGTGGTTGTCGTCGTAGAAGACGGTGAGACGGTCGAGACCGAGCGACCCCGCCAGCGAGGCCGCCTCGTGGCTGATGCCCTCTTCGAGGCAACCGTCGCCGGCGATCACCCACGTCCGGTGCTCGACGAGCGCAGATCCGTAGTCGTGGCGCAGTATCCGTTCGGCCAGTGCCATGCCGACGCCGTTGGCGATGCCCTGTCCGAGCGGACCGGTCGTAACCTCGACGGTTTCGGTCACGCCATTTTCCGGGTGGCCGGGCGTGCGTGAGTGGGGCTGGCGGAACGCGCGCAGGTCCCTGGGCTGGACGTCGTAGCCGAAGGCGTGCGCGAGTCCGTACTGCAGGATTGAAGCGTGGCCGCAACTCAGGATGAAGCGGTCGCGGTCGCTCCAGAGCGCGTCGGACGGGTCGTGACGCAATATCCGTGAAAACAGCATCACCCCCAGCGGCGCGAGCGCCATCGCCGTACCGGAGTGGCCCGACTTGGCCGCCGCCGGCGCGTCCATCGCCAGGGCGGCGATTTCGCGTATCGCCCGACCCTCGAGTTCAGTCGCTCCGGGGAATAACGCGTCGGCCATGGCTACGAGAGTAGTGAATCGGCCATGAATGGCTCGACACCAGCGGTAGCCTCTGCACATGGCCCTGCAGATCCCGCCCAATTGCGACCTGACGCTCGGCCTCGTGTGCGTGGAGAAGTCGAC